>CAISZB010000097.1 GCA_903889845.1 uncultured Verrucomicrobium sp.
CCTCCCGAGGCGCAGCCTCGGCTGAATCCCCGAATCTCCGAGGGTACGTACGACGTGGGGAGACGGTACCAATACGCCTATACCCCTATTAGGAGAAGGCCGCTTCGGTTCCGAAGCTCCTCCCATGGTGATTCCTCCCAAGGATAGGGGATTCAGCGGAGTGGAACTCTCCTTGGAAGAATGGCCTTTTGCCGTGGATGCCCTCTTCCGTTTGCATCCTGCAGACGGGGAGGTTCAAGGAGACTGCCTGCGCGATAGCGCAACTACCCAAAGGGGAAACTAACTGGCAGGGCCGGGAGGCAACCAACGCCCCTCTTTGGCGATAAAGCGGATTGCCCCCAGCTGTACAGGTAAGCGCAAAGCGCGATTTTACCCTACCCCGAAGGGGCGGCCTTCCCCCGCGCCCCCCCAAGAAATTCCTATCGCGAAATCCCCCACCCTGATCTAAAACAGACACTCCCATGCCCGCCCTCTCCCTCCTCGGCCTGGTCCTCTTCCCCTTCGCGGCGGCGGCTCTCCTCGCACCGGGGGCGTGGCACCTGTTGCACGGCGTCCTCCCCTATCCCTTCCGCCAATACGTCGACCGCTGCCTGATGGTCTCCGCCCTGCTGGGCCTGGCGCTGTTTTGGAAGGGCCTCGGCCTCGGCTTCGGTGAACTGGGATGGCGGCGGGTGGGGCGGTTCTCTCCCGGTGCGGCTTTCTTTCTCGGCCTCGCCACGGCGGGGGCCGGACTCGGCCTTGCCATCCTATTCGGGGGCCGGACCCGGGCTTGCTCCATCGACTTCTCCACCGTCCTCGGCATCTTCGGCGGGGCCGTGGCCGTGGCCATCGGGGAGGAACTCCTCTTCCGGGGCGTCGTCCAGCGCGTCCTCGAAAAGCGATTCGGCATCGCAACGGCCATCGTCGCGGGCAGCCTCCTCTTCGCCCTCCTCCACTATCTGAAAGTCCCCGCCGCCTTCAACCCCCTCCCCCCCGGCCCGGGGGACGGCCTCCGCGCCGTCGGCCTCGCCTTCACCCCGTTCGCGGGCCTGGGCTGGCTCCAGCCGCGCTTCGGGCTCCTGATCGCCGTCGGCCTCGTCCTCGCCCTCTTCCGCTACCGGACCGGGAGCCTTCTCCCCGGCATCGGGCTCCACGCCGGATGGGTGACCGCCGCCCGGATCGGGAACCACCTCACCCTCGGCTACCCCTCCCACTGGGCCGGGGGCGATTTTTCGAGCAACCCCCTCAGCTTCCTCCTCATCGCCCTCGCCGCCCTCGCCGTATGGAAATGGCCCACCTCCTCCTCCACGCCGGGGCGCGGGTAAAGGCGCTGGGCCAGGAAGCCCTCGACCTCGCCTTCCCTCCGCCGCCTCCCCCGCCTGCCGACGCCCCGGCCCGCCGGATCGTCCGCCCCTTCTGCGCCCGGTGCGGGGAACCGTTCCCCGGCATGCTCCCCGACGCTTTCCTCTGCACGAATTGCGCGGAACGGGATCACTCCCTCGCCTGGGCCCGCGCCCCGTGGCGGGCGGAAGGGCACGTCCGGGACGCCATCCACGATTTCAAATACCGGGGCCGCTTCCACCTCCTCGGCCCGTTGACCGACCTCCTGGAAGACGGCTTCCGCCAGTTCGCCGCCGGAGAGGCGTGGGACGGCCTCGTCTTCGTCCCCCTCCACCCCCTGCGCCAACGGGAACGCGGCTTCAACCAGGCGGAGGAACTCTGCCGCGAACTGGGCCGCCGCCAGCGCCTTCCCGTCCTCCCCCTCCTGCGCCGCGTCCGCCCGACGGAGAAGCAGGCGTGGCTGACGCGGGGCGCGCGACTGCGGAACCTGACCGGCGCCTTCGCCTATCGCGAACCTTCCCTTTTGGAGCGCATACGGAGCCGGCACCTAGGCAAAATTACCCGGTTTGACGCGAATGGTCTTCGTTTGCTATTAATTGACGATGTCTTTACCACCGGCGCGACGGCCGAAGCCTGCGCCCGTCTCCTCGTCTCCGAAGGCGCATCCCGCATTGCCGCGCTGACCTTGGCCCGCGCCTGACGCCATCCTCAACCCTTTTCCCTCCCTCCAAGACCGCCATGATTCACGAAGCAACCGAAGCGATCCTCATCCCCAGCGGGGAGAGCAAACTCGAAATCCCCGACGGCCTCTGGACGAAGTGCCCCCAGTGCCGGGAGATGCTCTACACGAAAGAGCTGACGGAGAACCTCGAAGTCTGCAAACACTGCGGCAACCACTTCCCCATCGGCGCCCACGCCCGGATCGCCTCCCTCCTCGACCCCGACTCCTTCGTCGAATACGACGCGAGCCTCTCCCCCATCGACACGCTGAAATTCACCGGGGCGAAGTCCTACTCCGACCAGATCGCGAAGTACCAGGAAAAGACCGGCCTGAAGGACGCCGTCGTCTCCGGCCTCGGCACGATCGAGGAGCGGAAAGTCTCCCTGGCCGTCATGGACTTCTCCTTCCTGGGCGGCAGCATGGGCTCCGTCGTCGGGGAGAAAATCACCCGCGCCATCGAGCGGGCGACGGAGGAGAAAATCCCCGTCATCGTCGTCTGCGCCTCCGGCGGCGCCCGGATGTACGAGGGGATGCTCAGCCTCATGCAGATGGCGAAGACCAGCGCCGCCCTCGCCCGCCACGGCGAGGCCCGACTCCCCTTCCTTTCCATCCTCACGAACCCGACCATGGCCGGGGTCACCGCCAGCTTCGCCTCCCTGGGCGACCTCATCATCGCGGAGCCGAAGGCGATGGTCGGCTTCGCCGGGGCCCGCGTCATCAAGGAGACGACCCGCCAGGAACTCCCCAAGGGCTTCCAGACCGCCGAGTTCCTCCTCGACCGCGGCCTCATCGACATGATCGTCGCCCGCCACCAGCTCCGCGCCTCCATCGCCACCGTCCTGCGCCACCTGCAAGCCGGAACGAAATAACCGATGCCCTCGGTCGCGAGCTACAGCGAGGCGCTGAAAAGCCTCGCCTCCCGCCGCCGCCTCGGCATGAAGCTCGGCCTCGAAAACATGGAGGCCCTCGCCTCCGCCCTCGGCCAGCCCCACCGCCGCCTCCGCTTCGTCCACATCGCGGGCACCAACGGGAAGGGCTCCACCGCCGCCTTCCTCGCCTCCCTCCTTCGCGCGGCGGGACAACGCGTCGGCCTCTTCACCTCACCCCATCTCCTCTCCGTCCGGGAACGGATCGTCGTCGATGGGACACCGATTTCCCGCGCCGCCTTCGCCGAGGGCATCGCCGCCGTCGCCCAAGCCGCCGAGGCCGGAGCGGAAAGGATCGAGCCGACCTTCTTCGAGACCCTCACCGCCCTCGCCCTCCGGCACTTCGAGCGGGAGCGGACCGATTGGGTCGTCTGGGAGACCGGCCTCGGGGGGCGGCTCGACTCGACGAACATCGTCACCCCCGCCGTCGCCATCATCACGAACATCGGGAGCGACCACGCCCAATTCCTCGGCACCACCCCCGCCGAGATCGCCGCCGAGAAAGCCGGCATCATCAAGGCAGGCCGCCCCCTCGTCACCGCCGAGGACCGGGCCGAGCCCCTCGCCGTCCTCCGCCGCATCGCCGCCGAGCGGAAAGCCCCCCTCCACCTCATCGGCGACACGGAGGGTCTCCCCCTCCTCGACCTCCACGGCCCGCACCAACGGAAAAACGCCGCCAGCGCCCTCGCCGCATTCCGGCTTCTGGGCCTTGGCCTTGGCCTTGGCCTTGGCCTCCCCCTCCCCGAGGCCGAGATCGCGAAAGCCCTCGCCGAAACCACCTGGCCGGGCCGTTTTGAAACGATCCTCGCCGAACCTCCGCTCATCCTCGACGGCGGCCACAACCCGGAAGGAATCGCCGCTGCCGTCGCCGCGTGGCGGGAAGCCTTCGGCCCCCTCCCCTTCCGCCTCGTCTACGGCGGCATGGCCGACAAAGACCACGCCGCCGCCGCCCGCCTCCTTATGCCCCACGCCGGGGAAGTCCTCCTCGTCCGCGCCGCCGGGGAGCGGGCCGCCGAGCCCGAGACCCTCCTCGCCCACTTCCCCGACGCGACGACCTTCCCCTCCCTCGCCGCCCTCTGGCCCCGGCTGATCATGGACCCGGCCCCCACCCTCCTCCTCGGCTCCCTCACCCTCGTCGGCGAGGCCCTCCTCCTCGCCGGACGCCACCGCTTCGCGCCGGAGGAAGAGGAGAGCGAGGCGGCGTTGAACGAACTGTTGTCGCCGCCGGTGATTTCGGTGCCGGGTTGAGGGTGCCGAAGGGCAACACCCATAACTTCGCGGTCCCTTTGATTGTTTAAGAAGCTGTGAAAGAAGTAGGCATGGGCCGCGCGGAGAGGGATTTTTCTCTCCACCTAGGCGCGAGCGACGCGCATATCAACGAAAAGATATGTAAGGAGCAATGCCGTCGCGATAGCGATAAAAAGGAAAGGGGAAACTAATCTGCATGGCCGGGAGGCAACCAAC
>CAISZB010000098.1 GCA_903889845.1 uncultured Verrucomicrobium sp.
CTCCCTGGCCCGGAACGGCTTCGAGGCGGCGGTGGCGGGAGGGCTGCTCTCCGTCGCCGAGGCCGTGGGCTATGTCGCGGAGATCGAGGAGTTGGCAGAGGGGTTAGGGTAGTTCCCCTTCAAGCGTTCTTGAGAAGTCCCCGCTTCTCTCGTCTGGTATTCCAGCTTGTTCTAGGGAACAAGCCGCACCTATCATGGGTTTCCCATGTCCCGCACTGGCTTCCCCCTCCTCTGCTGCTGCGTCCTCCTGATTTGCCCCGCCCTTTCCCCGGCGCAAACCGACCCCGGCGCCCGCGAGGACGAAAAAGCCGCCCGCCAGAAGCTCCTTCGCGCCGCCGACCAGGTCGACACCCTCCAAGCCACCGTCGAAAGCCTGACCTCCCAAATTGCCGACCTGAAGATGACGATCGGCCAGCATCAGTCCGACCTCGACGCCCTCCGCACCCAGCTCGCCTCCCTGAAGGACGAGAACGCCTCCCTCCGCGCCGCCCTGGCGAAGCTCGACGCCGCCCGGGCCGAGGAGCGGAAGACCCTCCTCGACGAAGTCGGCAAGATCGTCGCCGAAGGGTCGAAACGCGCGCCCGCTCCTACGCCCGCCCCGGCCCCTTCTGCCGAGCCGACCCCGGCCGCCCCCCCCCCCGCCGCCGGGGACGCCGCCGAAAAAGGCTTCAATTACGTCGTCGTGAAGGGGGACACCCTCCACGCGATTGCACTCGCTTATCAGGGCAACGGCGTCCACGTTACCGTTGCCGACATCCGCAAGGCCAACAATCTGGGGAAAGACGAGGCGATTCACGTCGGCCAAAAACTCTTCATCCCCAAAAAGTAGTGTCTCCTCCCCGGCCCCGCCACGACGTCCATCCCGCCGACCAGACAGGCCCCCTCCCCACCGAGGCCGCCGGCATCCACGCCTTGCGCCGCGCCCGTCCCGGACGGGGCAGGAACTTCATCACCGAGGTCCTCCTCCCCTCCCTCTTCTCCCGGAAACGCGGGACGCGGAACAAGCCGATCTTCCCGAAGCTCGCCCCCGGCCAGATCTGCATCACCTGGATCGGCCACGCCTCCTTCCTCATCCAGACGCCCGACCACAACATCCTCATCGACCCGAACTGGGCCAACTGGATGCTCGTCATCCGGCGCCTGCGCCACGCCGGATTCGAGATCGGGGACCTGCCCGACATCGACCTCGTCCTCATCACCCACGCCCACTTCGACCACCTCAACCGCCGTTCCCTGCGCCGGATCGCCGCCCGGCAGCCGATCGTCGTCCCCGCCGGCGTCGCCAACCTCGTCCACGACCTCGGCTTCGAGAAAGTCCACGAGATGAACTGGTGGGAAACCTGGACCTACCGCGACCTCTCCATCACCTTCACCCCCGCCAAACACTGGGGCGCCCGCATCCTCACCGACCGCCACCGGGGCTACGGCGGCTTCGTCATCCGCTACGGGAAGCGCTCCGTCTTCCACTGCGGGGACACCGCCTACTTCGACGAATTCAAGGAAATCGGCGCCCGCCTGAAACCGGAGATCGTCCTCATGCCCATCGGCGCCTACGAGAACCCCTCCAAGAGGGACGTCCACATCGGGCCGGAGCAGGCCGTCTGCGCCTTCCGCCAGCTCCATGCGGAGACGATGATCCCCATGCACTTCGGCACCTACCGCCTCAGCTTCGAGCCCCTGCACGAGCCCGCCCAGCGCCTCCTCACCGCCGCCGCCCGGGAAGGCGTCTCCCAGCAGATCAAGTTCCTCATCGAAGGCATGCCGCAAGTCTTCTGACCGTTTCCTGCCATGAGCGACTCGATCCCCGAGCAAAAGCAGTGGCAGCGCCTCCGGGGCCGGACCGCCCTCACCTCCTTCGACCCCGC
>CAISZB010000099.1 GCA_903889845.1 uncultured Verrucomicrobium sp.
AGACGTGTGCTCTTCCGATCCGTTCATGAGGTGAGGGATGCACAGCGCGCGCTTATTGAAACGCGTCTCAATGAAAACGCAGGATTTCTTAAGCGAAATGTCGCACTGAACCGCCGGGCGATCAAAGTCGCGTTGTATTCCCGGTAGAGGGCGCCGGGCATCTGGAAGTAGCAGTCGTTCATCCCCAGGGGCTGGAAGATTTCATGCCGGACCCAGGTGGCGTAGGGGAGGTTCGTGATCCGGTAGACGATTTCCCCGAGGACGAACCAACTGGCGGAGAGCTGGTAGCCCGCGGTCTGGCCGGGGACCCAGTCTTTCTCCAAGGGGGCGGCGCAGATCCGCTCGATGTTCTCCTCCCACGTGTGGCGGTTCCACATGGCGTCGGCGTTGCGGAAGCCGCACGTGTGGGTGAGGAGGTGGAGGAGGGTGATCCCTTCCTTGCCGTGCTGCCCGAACTCGGGAATCCATTCGACGACGCGCTGGTCGAGCGCGAGCTGCCGCTCCTCCAGCAGCCGCCCGACGGCGAGGGCGGCGATCGGCTTCGAACAGGAGAGCCAAGTCATCAGCGTGTCGGGCCGCATGGAAAGACCTTCCCGGGCCTCGCCCCAGGCGCCGGAGAAGAGGAGGTTTTTCCCGTGGCGGACGTGGAGCTGCGCGCCGGTGTGGTGCCCCGCGTCGCGGCCCTCCTCCAGGAGGCGGAGGGTCTTCGGGAAGGCGGACCAGTCGGTGGAGGGGAGGAGAGGGCTCATGGCGAGGAGATCACGCGGAGGGAGACCCAACTCGCCCGGGCGAAGTTGATGCCGACGACGGTCTCTTCATGCAGGAGTGGATTCCCCATGGGGAGGGGAAGGGAGGGGAAAAGGGTCTCCTTCGGGATGGCCTCCCTGTTGGCGAGGCGGCGGAAGAACCATTGCAGGGCGGGGCCGATCTGGATTTCCCGTTCCAGGGTGACGGCAACGACGGGGTGGACCGTGTCGGCGGTGGCGACGGCCTCGGCCAGATCTTGTGGCGTGGAGACGAATTCCCAGTGCCGTCCCGTGTAGAAGACGAGGCTGCCCTCGGCGAAGCCCTGGGCGACGAGGCGGGGCTTTCCGCCTCCTTGCTCTATCTGGGCGGCGATCTCCGCGATCCGCATCGCGGGCAGAAGAGGCCGGAAGCCGACGCCGATGAGGAAGAACCCGAGGCCGATGGCGATGACCGACCAGGCGGCGTGGCGGAGGCGGTCGGTCTCGTAGAGGAAGATGAGGGAGATGCCCCCGGCCATCACGACGGTGAGGCCGATCAGCGCCTCCCGCAGGGGAAGGAAGGGCCGCGCCCACGGGGCGGTGAGGACGACGAAGTGGAGGAAGAGGAAGATCGCCGCGTAGAAGCCGCAGATGAGCCACGCGAGGAAGCGGGGCCAGCGGGGCAGCGGCGCAGCCAGGCCGGGAGCCTGCCCGATGATCAGGAAGAAGGCGGGGGCGGCGGGGAGGATGTAGTGGGGGAGCTGCGTCGCGTACCCGGTGAAGATGAGGTAGGGGGCCAGGAGCCAGCAGAAGAGGAAGGCGTTCTGCCGGTTCCAGTGCCGCTGGAGGACCAGGACGCCGTAGCCGACCAGGGCCATCCACGGGAAGAAGCTGAGAAAGGCGGTGCAGAGGTAGTAGGGGGCGAAGTAGGAGCGGCTGTTGAGCGGTTCCAGGCCGCGCGCGACGACGTGTTCCCCCATCCCGACGCGCCACCAAAGGCCGTGGGTCTTGATCAATCCGGGGATGCCCCAGAGGCCGACGAGGAGGAGGACGAGGAGCAGCCCCTTCACGATCTGGAGGCGCGACCACGGTTCCTGCCGCCGCCAGAAGACGAAGCGGAAGAGGAGAAGGGTGAGGGTCGGTACGGCGAGGGCGATCGGCCCCTTCGCCAGGAACCCGGCGGCGAGGGCGAGGTAGAGGGTCAGGAGGCGGCCCCGGCGCTTTTTCTCCCCCTCGTGGGAATCGTCGGTGAGGAGGTCGAAGAGGGCCCACTGGGCCACGGTCACGGCGAGGACCATCGGCATGTCGGCGACGGAGAGGCGGCCGTGGAGGAGGATCTGGAGGGAGGTGAGGAGGGAGAAGGAGGCGGCGAACCCGGTCCCGGCGGAGAACCAGGCCCGGCCCATCCCCCAGACGACGAAGCCGAGGGCGGCGGCGCTGACGATGGAGTGGAGGCGGGCGGTCAGCTCGTTGATCCCCCCGATCTTGTAGAAGAGGGCCATCGCCCAGTAGGTGAGGGGGGGCTTGTCGAAGCGGTAGTCCCCGTTGAAGGTCGGGACGATCCAGTCGTGGCGGGCCAGCATCTCCCGGGTCGCCTCGGCGAAGCGGGGCTCGTCCCGGTCGATCAGGGGGAGGCCGATGCTGCCGCAGAAGAGGAGGACGACGACGCCGAGGAGGAGGCCGATCTGCGCCCGGGTCGAGAACTCCGGAAGGCGCGGGCTGCGGAAAAGGGGCATCTCCCTGTTTACTGTGAGAGGAGAGCAAAAACAAGACGTGACAGTCCGCTTTCGGGCTCCTTGAATAGTCGGTTGTGTCTACTGAAACCGAAAACGATTTACGGGAGAGCCGGATCAAGCAGTTCTCCGTCTTCATGGAGAACAAGGCGGGCCGCCTCCTCGACCTGGTCAAGCTGCTGGGGGATAATCATGTCCACATCGTCGCCCTGACGATCCTCGACAGCGTCGATGCCTCCATTGTTCGGCTGGTGGTCGACGATCCCGACCGGGCCCGGTCGATCTTCCTGGAGCATACGGTCTCCTTCACCGAGTCGACCCTCGTCGTCGTCGAGCTGCCCAGCAGCGCCGAAGACCTGGGCAGTGTCCTCAGCGCCCTTCTCCAGGCGGAGTGCAATATTTTCTTCAGCTACTCCTTCCTCACCCGCCCCCGGGGAAAGGCGGCCCTGGCGGTCCACGTCGACGACGAGGACGTGGCCATCGGCGTGCTGACGCAGAATCACTTCAAGATCCTCACCCAGCGCGACATCAGCCGATAGGCTGAGACGGCTTGGGGAGGGGGAAGAATCATAAGGGAGGGGTGTGACCTATTCGGGTTTTCATGGCCGTTTCAACCTGCCGCTGACTCTCGGGCTCGGTCTGGCCTCCGGGCTGAGCCATCGCGCGGTCGGGAGTGGGGAAATCGGGGCGGCGCTCGCGGTCTTCGTTCTCGTTTTTCTCTTTGCCGCGCCGTGGGACAACTGGGCGGTCCAGCGTGGGATCTGGGGTTTCGATCCCCACCGCACGGGGGCCCGGATCGGCTGGCTGCCGTGGGAGGAGTATCTCTTTTTCCTGTGGCAGAGCTTCCACGTCGTCGCGACGGTGTGGCTCCTGTTCCGCTTCTTCCCCGGACTGCGGACGGGGGCGGAGACGCCGGTTGCCCCGATCACCGGCTTCCTAGTGCTGGGGGTGGCGGCGGGGACGGCCTCCGTGGTCCATCGGTGGAGAGAGAAGCCCCGCTCGCCCCGCTGGGGCTATGCCTGGCACCTGCTCGCCTGGTTCCTGCCGCTGATCTCGGTCCAGTGGGCGGTGGCGCCGGGGCTCCTGTTCCGGCTCCTGCCGGTCGTCGGCGGGGCCGCGCTGTTTTGGGGGACCTACTACACGGTGGTCGATTGCTTCGCCGTCCGGTCGGGGATCTGGTTCTTCGATCCGAAGCAGATTCAGGGAAGCCGCCTCTTCGGCATTTTGCCGTGGGAGGAGGCGGTGTTTTTCTATCTGACCTCGCTCCTCGTGGCGCAGAGCTTCGTCCTGCTGCTCCCGGCGGCGTGCCGCTGAGTCTCTATTTCTTCTTTGCCGAGGCGAGCAGGGGGCGCAGGCCGGGGGGATTCGGGTCGGGGTCGAGGGCCTGGACGGCGACCTCCCCGAAGCCCGCCTTTTTCAACCAAATCCGGAGGTCGGTCTCGTTGAAGCCGAGCCAGTGGTCGCCGTAGAGTTCCCGGGCTTGGTCGAAGTGGTGCTGGGTCAGGTCGAGGATGAGGAGGAGGCCGCCCGGCTTCAG
Source organism: uncultured Verrucomicrobium sp. (assembly GCA_903889845.1). GTDB lineage: Bacteria > Verrucomicrobiota > Verrucomicrobiia > Methylacidiphilales > GAS474 > GAS474. The sequence goes on from CAISZB010000099.1 coordinate 3,996, forward strand.
GATGCGGGCGGCGGCGCGGATCGCCTCGGCGGGGTTCGGCGCATGGTGGAGCGCCTGGCTCATGATCGCGATGTCGATGCTTTCGGGATCGATCGGCGGGGCGGCGATGTCTCCCAGGCGGTATTCGAGGTTGCCGATGGCCTTCGCGCGGAGGTCGGTGGTGGCGTACTCGACCATCTTCGGGGAATTGTCGATGGCGATGACCCGCTTCGCGCCCCGCGCCAGGAGCTGGGAGAGCCAGCCTTCCCCGGCGCCGAGGTCGGCGATGACCTTCTCCGGCACGAGGTGGGCCAGGAGGGGGCCGACGGCGGCCCAGTCCCGACCGGGGCAGCGGGTCCGGTCGAGGCGGCCCGCCATCCGGTTGAAGTATTCCTTCGCGGCGTCGCGCCGCTTGTCGAGGACCTCGCGGAGCGCCGCTTCGTCGGAGGCCGCTTCCTCCGTATCGTGGAGCATGAGGAGGGCGGTCTCGACGATCTGCGTCGTCGCCTCCGGGAGGGCGGGGTGGAGGGTGTAGTAGATCCGCTGCCCCTCGCGGCGGGAGTGGACCAGGGAGGTCTTCCGCAGCGTGGCGAGGTGGTTGGAGATCGTCGGCTGGCTCAGGTGGAGGATCTGGCGGAGTTCATCGACGGAGAGTTCTTCCCGCCGCAGGAGGGCCAGGAGCCGGAGGCGGCTGATGTCCCCCAGGACGGGCCACAGCTCCCGCAGGCCGGGTGACGAGGGGTGCCGTGGCTTGGTCGTCATGATGGAAGGAGAGTTATTGATATATTTAGATACGTCAATTGATTTTTGTTGCCAAGCCGGAGCGGGGGGCCGTAAGGTGGGCCTCCAACCATGAGCAAATCGTATATCTTTTCGTCCGAATCGGTGACCGAAGGGCATCCCGACAAAGTCTGCGACACTATTTCCGACGCCGTCCTCGACGCCTGCCTGGCGCAGGACAAGTACAGCCGCGTCGCCTGCGAGACCCTGGCCAAGAGCAACCTGGTCGTCGTCGCCGGGGAGATCACGACGAAGGCGAACCTCGACTACGTCAACATCGTCCGCGAGGCGATCCGCGGCATCGGCTACACCTACGACGACGACGTCTTCCACGCCGACAAGGTCCACGTCCTCAACGCGCTGACCCGCCAGAGCCCCGATATCGCCCAGGGCGTCGACGCCCTCAAGCACGAAGGCAAGGAGACCGCCGAGCAGGGCGCGGGCGACCAGGGCCTCATGTTCGGCTTCGCCTGCACGGAGAGCCCGGAACTGATGCCGGCCCCCATCGTCTATGCCCACAAGCTGGGCCGGAAGCTGGCCATCCTCCGCAAGAGCGGCAAGGTGAAGTGGCTCCGCCCCGACGCGAAGACCCAGGTTTCCCTCCAGTACGAGAACGGCAAGCCGGTCCGCGTCGACGCCGTCGTCGTCTCCACGCAGCACGCCGACGGGATCAAGCACAAGGAGATCGAGAAGTACATCATCGAGGAAGTGATCAAGAAGACGATCCCCGCGAAGCTCCTCGACAAGAAGACCCGCTACTTCGTCAACCCCACGGGCCGCTTCGTCATCGGCGGGCCGGAAGGGGACAGCGGCCTCACCGGGCGGAAGATCATCGTCGACACCTACGGCGGCATGGGCCGCCACGGCGGCGGCGCCTTCTCCGGCAAGGATCCCTCGAAGGTCGACCGCAGCGCCGCCTACATGGGCCGCTACGTCGCGAAGAACGTCGTCGCCGCCGGGCTGGCGGAGCGCGTCGAGGTCCAGTTCGCCTACGCCATCGGCTATCCCGAGCCGATCTCCATCGCGGTCGATACCTTCGGCACGGGCCGCGTCGACGACGCGAAGATCGAGAAGGCGATCCGCGAGGTCTTCAGCTTCAAGCCCGCGAACATCGTGAAGCAGCTCAATCTGCTCCGCCCCATCTACAGCAAGAGCACGAACTACGGCCACTTCGGCCGGACCGACGACCTCGACGCGCTCACGTGGGAAAAGACCGACAAGGCCGCCGCGCTGGCGAAGCTCGCCGGTCTCTAAGATTCAAAAAAACCTGACATACAGAAACAACCATGCACATGAGCCTCCAAGACTATAAGGTAAAGGACCTCTCCCAGGCCGAATACGGCCGGAAGGAAATCACCATCGCCGAGCACGAGATGCCCGGCCTCATGGCCCTCCGCAAGGAGCACGCCGGGAAGAAGCCCCTCAAGGGGGCGAAGATCGCCGGGTGCCTCCACATGACGATCCAGACGGCGGTCCTCATCGAGACCCTCGTCGACCTCGGGGCCGAGGTTCGCTGGAGTTCCTGCAACATCTTCTCCACCCAGGACCACGCCGCCGCGGCCATCGCCGCCGCGGGGATCCCCGTCTTCGCGTGGAAGGGGATGAATGCCGAGGAGTTCGACTGGTGCATCGAGCAGACGCTGAAGTGGCCGGACGGCTCCCAGCTGAACCTGATCCTGGACGACGGCGGCGACCTCACGAACATGGTCCACGACAAGTATCCGGAACTCCTCCCCGGGATCTTCGGCCTCTCCGAGGAGACGACGACGGGCGTCCATCGCCTGATCCTGCGCGAGAAGAACGGGACGTTGAAGCTCCCCGCGATCAACGTCAACGACTCGTGCACGAAGAGCAAGTTCGACAACCTCTACGGCTGCCGCGAATCGTTCCTCGACGCCGTGAAGCGCGCCACCGACGTCATGGTGGCGGGCAAGGTCGTCGTTGTGGCCGGATACGGCGACGTCGGCAAGGGCTGCGTCCAGGCCGCGAAGGGCCTCGGCGCCCGCGTCCTGGTCACGGAGATCGACCCGATCAACGCCCTCCAGGCCGCGATGGAAGGCTTCCAGGTCACGACGATGGAGGAGGCCGCGAAGGTCGGCGACATCTTCGTCACCACGACGGGCAACGTCGACGTCATCACCCGCGCCCATATGGACACGATGAAGACCCAGGCCATCGTCTGCAACATCGGCCACTTCGACAGCGAGGTCGAGGTCGGTTCCCTCTATAACGATAAGGCCCTGAAGAAGGTCAACATCAAGCCCCTGGTCGATCAGTTCGTCTGGCCGAACGGGAAGGTCCTCACGGTGCTGGCCGAAGGGCGGCTCGTCAACCTCGGCTGCGCCACGGGGCATCCCAGCTTCGTCATGTCGGCCTCGTTCACGAACCAGACCGTCGCCCAGCTGGAGTTGTGGCAGAATCGCACCGCCGGGAAGTACCAGAACAAGGTCTACATCCTGCCGAAGACCCTCGACGAGAAGGTCGCCCGGCTCCACCTCGATCAGTTGGGAGTGAAGCTGACGAAGCTGACGCCGAAGCAGGCGGAGTACCTGGGGATCTCGGTTGACGGGCCGTTCAAGGCGGAGAATTACCGGTACTAAAGGCGGGGATTCTTGAAAAAGGCGCACCGAAAGGTGCGCCTTTTTTTTGTGGGGGGGAGGGGATTCGGCACCGAAGCGGCCTTCTCCCAATAGGGGTATAGGCGTATTGGTACCGTCTTCCCACGTCGTACGTACCCTCGGAGATTCGGGGATTCAGCCGAGGCTGCGCCTCGGGAGGAGATAAGCCTCCACCGCGGGCTCTTCTCCCCCTACAGGCTCTTAGCTGGAGACTGAGGGGGCACCCCTCAGAAGCCTACAAACGCGCGGTGGGCATGGAGCTGTACAGGGAAGCGAAGCGATTGTACC
>CAISZB010000100.1 GCA_903889845.1 uncultured Verrucomicrobium sp.
GACCGGAAGAGCAGGGCTACATCCTTGACTCCAATACCTGCTTCCCCTCCAATGTCCCCAACGGGGTGTCACACTATTGGACCGCCACGTGTCTCAGTTTTGGACCGCCCTACGCAGTCTGGACCATCGAGCGGTCGAGGCTCTGGTGGCGATGGCTGCCGAGGTTGGGGAAAGTCGGATCCGGTTTATTGGGATTTCGCGGGAGCTTTGGGAGGAGTTTCACGATCTCTGGCTCGGCCTCGGGGCCATTGCCGTTCCTCCCCTATGGATATGAACCCCCTCGTCTATCCCTTCTTGCGTTAGAACCCCAAGGACATAAAGAGTTTTCCGGTCAGCGGTTCGCTGAGTGTTTTGGCAATGGAACGATAGGCTTGGGCAGAGGACGAGGCGCGGGTCGGGCTGCAACCCATCGTGAGACGGGTCTGGGCTCCAAAAGGGGAACGGCCCCAGGCCGTTCATCGGCGGGCCTACAAGTGGGTCCACGTCTTCCACTTCGTGCGGCCATCGACTGGGCAAGGACACTGGTTGATCATGCCGACGGTGAACGTGGAGGTGATGAACCTGGCCTTGGCGAGCTGGATGCGGGAGGTCGATCCGGAGGGAAAGAAGATCTACCTGCTTCTGGTGGACGGGGCCGGGTGGCATACCTCGCACCATCTGGTGATCCCGCCCAACGTCCTGCTCCATCCCTTGCCGTCCTACACGCCCGAACTCCAGCCGGTCGAATCAACGTGGCCACTACTGCGGGAGTGTGTTGCTAACCGCCTCTTCAAACGCATCGACGCCCTCACCCGAAAACTCATCGCTCGATGCCGCCACCTCATCAATCACCCTCACCTCGTCAAAGCTCGCACTGCTTGGAACTGGATCGTTCAGGCAGAAAATCGGCTTTACTCATCGTGATTTGGTATTACTGGCTGCCGAAGTCGCTACGCCCTTCGATGGAAAGGATGTGTTCACGAAAAGCTCTACTTCTTTGCCGGGGTTTTCCGCAACGAGCCGCGCAAGTTCCTCGCCGACCTTTTTTTATATGCCTCCCGCTCTTCGGAACTTGCCGACTTTTCGTGGCTCGGGCGCGGTGCCTTCGCGCTCCATCCCATATTCTTGAGCCAACGCCACGCGCTCATCGCGGTGACCCGGCGGCCAATGGGTCTTTTCCACCGCATCCTTGCACCGTTCGTACCGCTCCCTCAATTCCGCGGCGCTCAGATGCCCTGCCAGCTTCAGTCTCTCAGCCATCCACTCTGACGTACGCCTTTCCCATATTTTGTACAGCTTGTTCAGGCTTACTCAGGGTGACTTGGTATAAGAGGCACAGAGTTCTGCGGGCTACTTCACTGGACCCCGCCGCGACGGTGAGGCGGTCGCGGCTTACCTTGTTCTCGATCCGGTACAGGCCCTCGGAAACCTCGATCAGCTTCCACAAGGCCGCCTCTTCCGTTCTGGATATGAAGAACACCCCCCTCTTCCCCGAAAAAAGGCGGAATGCCGTGATGTTGTGGGGAGCACTTTCAAATCAGGCGATCATCGCCATCATTTCCTGGCGCACCTCGCCCAGGAGGGGTTCGCCCCGGCGGAAGCGCTCGAATTCGTCGATGGCCATCGCGCCCATTCTCCGGCATTCCCGGCCCATGGCTCCGGCGATGTGGGGGGTGAGGACGACGTTCGGCAGGTCGTAGAGGGGGGAGTCCGGGGCGGGAGGTTCGGGATGGGTGACGTCGAGGAGGGCCTGGAGGTCGGGACGCCGTTGCAGAACGGCGATCATCTCCGCCTCGTTGACGACGGCGCCACGGGCGGTGTTGATGAAGGTGCCCCCTTCCCTCAGTCGGTCGAGGTGGTGACCGCGGATCATCCCCTCGGTCTCGGGTAGCCACGGGGTGTGGAGGGAGACGACGTCGGCCAGCTCGAAGACCTCCTCCAGCGTGACCTTTTCGACGGCGAGTCGTCGGGCCTCTTCCTCGGTGAGGAAGGGATCGTAGGCGACGACGCGGAGGTGGAA
>CAISZB010000101.1 GCA_903889845.1 uncultured Verrucomicrobium sp.
CGGCGGGAGGCGGGGTGTCGCCACCCTCGGAGGGGATGAATTCGAGGTAACGGCCGGTCACGACATCGAATTGGGCGACGGCGGTGTTGTTTTCAAGCAGGGCGTTGATCCGGGTGTATTGGGCGGTGAGGAGGTTCGACTGGGCGTTGAGGAGGTCGAGCTGGACGGCGGTGCCGTTGGCGATTTGGGCCTCGACGAGGCGGTAGTTTTCCTCGGCGAGGGAGACGGCCAGGGTGCTGCTGTCGACCATCGCGGTGACGGTCCGCAGGGCGTCGGCGATCTGGCGCAGGTCCCGGGGAACGTCGCTCTCCAGCTGGTGGAGGGCGATCCGGTAGCCCTCGCGGGTCGCCACGGCGGTGTCGACGGCGCCGCGGACGGTGCCGCCGTCGATGATCGTCCAGGAGGTGCTGACATACTCGCTGAGCTGGGTGACGGGGAGGCCGTCGGTATGCCGCTTGATGATGATCTTGGGGATGAAGGAGAGGTTGCTGCCGAGGACGACCTTGGGGAGACGGTTTCCCTGGGCCATTTCGACATCGCTTTGGGAGGAGGCGATGAGGAGGCGGAGGGCGGCGAGGTCGGGGCGGTGGGAGAGGGCGTAGTCGGTCTCCGCCTGGTAATCGATCCGGAAGGTGGCCGGTTCCAGGACTCCCTTCGGCAGGGGAAGGTCGGTGTCGAGGCTGGCGGCGCCGGAGGGGGTGCCGGTCGACTCGGCGTCGAGGTCGCGGCCCATGTGGGTGGCCATGTCGATACGGGCCTGGCGGTAGTCGCCCCGGGCGGCGGCGAGGGTGGGCTCGATCTGGGCGACGCGGAGGGCGGCGGTGTCGACGACCTGTTTCCCGACCCGGCCGACGGCGGCGGACTGTTCCTGGGCGGTGAGGTTCGCCTGGAGGCGGGCGCGGATCGACTCCTGCACGGCGACGTTTTCCCGGGCGGCGAGGGCCTGGTAGAAGGCGAGGCGGAGGGCGTTGAGCTCGGTCGTCGTCGTGGTGAAGAAATTCTGCTGGGCGAGGGCGACGTCGATCCGGCCCTGGCGGAAGGCGGCGGGGGTGCCGGCGTCGTAGAGTTCCTGGTAGAATTGGGCCTGGAGCTGGGCAACGATGCGGGGATTGTAGTTCGGGCTCTTTTCCTGGCCGGCGAAGAAGCGGGAGGTGAGGGTGGGGAGGGCGCGCGATTGGAGGATGATGCGGGTGCCGACGGCCTGCTCGAAGCCGGCGCGGGCGCTCCGGATCTTGGGGTTGTTCTGGAGGGCTTCCTGATAGCAGTCCTCCAGGGTCAGTCCCGAGGCGGCGGAAGGCGGCAGCGCTACGGACGAGGGCGGGGCTGGAACGGGAGGGGGCGTGGTGACGATATCGACGGCACGGAGAGGGAGGAGGATTCCCAGACCGAGACCCCAAACGAGAAGGAGTAAGGCCCCGGTCTCCGTGCCGGGGCCGAGGCGCGTTGCCCGGGGCGGTTTCATGGCTGGGGCAGGGGCGGCTGGCCTCCCGCCCCCTTCGGAGCCGGAGCCGCATCGGGACCCGGAACCGGCGTGGGCGCGGCCGACTTCGCGGGGGCGGAGGGAATCGGCATGACCTCGGTCGCGGGAGCCGAGGGGGGAAGGGTATCGCTGATGATCTCGAACTGGCTGGAGAGGGCGCGCTGGAGGCGGGCGGTGGCGGCGAGGTAGTCGTGGCGGGCCTGGAAGACGGTGGTCTGGGCGGTGGTGAGGTCGAGGCGGGCCTGGAGGATGTCGAGCTGGGTGCTCAACCCCGCGTCGTATTGGGCGTTGGCCAGGACGTAGTTCTCCCGGGCGACGAGGACGTTGCGGGCCTGGGACTCGACGGTGCGGGAGGCGGTCTCGATGCCGTTGAGGGCGCCGCGGATCTCCGACTCGATCTGGAGCCGGGCCTGGTCGCGGGCGGCGATCGCGCCCTCCATCCGGGCGCGGGTCGACTTCATTTTTCCGATGGTCGCGAGGCCGTCGAAGATGTTCCACGAGGCGGCGACGCCGACGAGGTAGCCGTCGTTGGCGTTGTTGGGATGGTCGATGTCGCCGGCACTGCTGATGGAGTATTGGCCGTAGGCGTTGAGGTGGGGGAGGATGTTGGCGCGATCGACGACGAGCTGTTTCTGCTCGATCTCGATGGCGTTCTGGGCCGCCTTCAGTTCGGGCCGCGTGGCGAGGGCCTTGGAGAGGACGTCCTTCAGCTCGTAGGCGTGGGGCTCGAAGCCGAGGGAGCCGGTGACGCCGAAGGGGGCCTCGTCCTGGTCGGGCTTGTAGGGGATGTTGAGGACCTGACTGAGGGAGACGTAGTCGGTCTGGATCGCGTTCTCCGCGTTGAGGAGGGAGGGGAGCTCGTTGGCGCGGGTGACCTGGGCGCGGAGCAGGTTGCTCTTGCTGCTGAGGCCGGCGTCGAAGCGGTTCTGCTCGTTCTTCAACTGCTTGTCGAGGAGCTCGATCGCCTGCCGGTGGACGTCGAGGTTCGATTCGTCGAGGAGGAGCAGGTAGTAGGCGAGGCGGACGTTGAGGAGGACGGTGTCGATCGTGGCCTGGTAGGCAAGAATCTGGTTCGAGTGGGCGAGGTGGGCGATGCCGAGGCGGCTCGTATTCGCGCCGCCGGAGTAGAGGCTCTCGGTGATCGTGATGCCGTTGTTCCAGGAGGTCGCGGGCTCGCCGCCGTTGTTGATGCCGATCGTGGCCCAGTGGTTTTCCTGGTACTGGTAGCTGCCCCCGTAGTTGAGCTGGGGGAAGAAGTAGGCGCGGGCCTGGACGATGCTGCCGGCGGCCGCCTCGATTTTTTTCTTCGCCTGGAGGAGGTCGGAATTCTGCCGCAGCGCGATGTCGAGGCAGTCCTTGAGGGTGTAGATCGGGCGGTTGAAGATGAGCGGCGCGGCCGGCGCCGGGGTGGGGAGGTGGGGGTCGACGCCCAGCTCGCTGGTGGGCGGGGGCTGGACGATGACGGGGGGGAGATTGGGCGGAGGAGCGTCGGCGGGACTCGGGCTGGTCGCGATCGAGTCGATGGCGTCGGCGGCGGGACTCGAAGCCGGGGCGAGGGCCACGGAGAGAAGGACCAGCGCGGCAAGGAGAAGGCGCGAGGGGGCGGCTCCGGAGGGGGAGAAGAAGCGAGTCCGCACGATCATTTTTTTACCCTTAACAATGTAAAATCCTTCCGAGTGCGATATGAGTGAACAAATTACGCGAGTGAAGGTCATCCGGTCAAGCCTTGCGGTGAAGGCTTTTGGGAGATAATGCCGCGGCTTTATTTGGATTTGGATAGGGCGTCGTATTCGGCGCGGGTCATCTCGGCGATCATTTCCTCGAAGGTGCGGCTGGGGGTCCAGCCGAGGCGGGTGCGGGCCTTGGTCGGATCGCCGACGAGGTTGGCCGCCTCGGTGGGGCGGAGGAAGGCGGCGTTGACCTCCACATGGGCCTCCCAGTCGAGGCCGACGGCGGCGAAGGCCTGGGCGGCGAGGTCGCGGACGGAGTGGAGCTGACCGGTGGCGAAGACGTAGTCGTCGGCCTCCGGCTGCTGGAGAGTGAGCCACATGCCCCGGACGGTGTCGGGGGCGTAGCCCCAGTCGCGGAGGGCGTCGAGGTTGCCGAGGGTGAGCTTGTCCTGGAGGCCGAGCTTGATCGCGGCGGCGCCGCGGCAGACCTTGCGGGTGACGAAGTTCTCCCCGCGCCGGGGCGACTCGTGGTTGAAGAGGATGCCGTTGCAGGCGTGAAGGCGGTAGGCGTCCCGGTAGATGGTGACGATGCGGGTGGCGAAGGCCTTCGCCGCGCCGTAGGGGGAGACGGGCTGCCACGGCGTCGCCTCGGTCTGCGGGGCGACGGTCGGCTTGCCGAAGAGCTCGCTGCTGGAGGCGTGGAAGAGGCGGGGGGGCTTCGGCAGGTCGCGAATCATCTCCAGGAGGCGGAGGGTGCCCATCGCGGTGAGGTCGCAGGTGCTCTCGGCGATCTCGAAGCTGAGGCCGACGTGGCTCTGTCCGGCGAGGTGGTAGACTTCGTCCGGGGCCGTCTTGAAGAGGATGCGGCGGAGCGTCGTCGGGTCGTCGAGGTCGGCGTAGTGGAGGAAGAGCCGCCGGTTGTGGATCTCCGGATCGGTGTAGAGGTGGCCGAGGCGGGAACGGTCGAGGGAGCTGGTCCGCCGGACGACGCCGTGGACGACGTAGCCCTTCTCCAGCAGGAAGTCGGCGAGGTAGGAGCCGTCCTGCCCGGTGATGCCGGTGATGAAGGCGACAGGGGCGGCACTCAAGCTCATGGGAGTCTGTGCTGCCTGACGCCTACTGCTCCGCCCGGGTTTCGATTTTTCCGGCGAGGCGGTTCTGGAGGGCTTCCAGGTCGGCGTCGGCCATGAGGCGGGCCAGTTCCTCAAACTTCACCTTCGGCTCCCAGCCCAGCTTCGTCTTCGCCTTGGCGGGGTCGCCGATGAGGAGGTCGACCTCGGCGGGGCGGTAGTAGCGGGGATCGATCTCGACGTGCTTCTGCCAGTCGAGGCCCAGGTGGGCGAAGGTGACGTCGAGGAATTCCTTCACGGAATGGGTCTCCCCGGTCGCGACGACGTAGTCGTCCCCCTCGGGCTGCTGGAGCATGAGCCACATCGCCTCGACGTAGTCCTTGGCGAAGCCCCAATCGCGCTTCGCGTCGAGGTTACCGAGGTAGAGCTTTTCCTGCAAGCCCAGCTTGATCGCGGCGGCGGCGCGGGTGATCTTGCGCGTGACGAAGGTCTCCCCGCGGCGGGGCGACTCGTGGTTGAAGAGGATGCCGTTGCTGGCGTGGAGGCCGTACGATTCCCGGTAGTTCACCGTGATCCAGTAGGAGTAGACCTTCGCCGCGCCGTAGGGGCTGCGGGGGTAGAAGGGGGTCGTCTCCCGCTGCGGCACTTCCTGGACGAGGCCGTACATCTCGCTGGAGGAGGCCTGGTAGAAGCGGCTTTCCTTGTTGAGGCCGGTGTCGCGCATCGCCTCCAGGAGGCGGATGGTGCCGGTGCCGGTGATGTCGGCGGTGTACTCGGGCGTGTCGAAGCTGACGCGGACGTGGCTCTGGGCGGCGAGGTTATAGATCTCGTCGGGGCCGATCTTCCCCAGCAGCCGGGCCAGGCCGCTGGCGTCGGAGAGGTCGCCGTAGTGGAGGAAGAGGCGGGCGTGGCTCTCGTGCGGGTCGGCGTAGATCGGGTCGAGGCGGGAGGTGTTGAAGGTGCTCGCGCGGCGGATCAGCCCGTGGACCTCGTAGCCCTTGGCGAGGAGGAGTTCGGCGAGGTAGGACCCGTCTTGGCCGGTGATCCCGGTGATGAACGCTTTTTTCATGAAGCCGTGGAAATAAAGCCCGCAGTCTGTCCCCCGCCCCCGGCGCGATGCAAGCCCTTTCCCGGTGCTTCTCCGGCACTCAGCGGGTGACCCGCTCGTAGAGCGTGAGGCCGTCCCCTTCCCAGCAGGGGGCGTAACGGGCCGCGACGAAGGCGGCGAGGGCGGGATCGCTCCCCAGGCCGTACCGGGCGCGGTCCGGGTAGAAGAAATTCGCCGGGCCGGTCGAGTCGAGGAGGAAGCGCGGGCGGTTCGCCTCCAGGTCGCCGAGGAAGCGGGCGCGGTAGGCCGCCTGCCGGGGGCCGGGGAGGGTGGCGACGTGGGTCTCCGGCTCCCGGGTGCCGAGGGGGAGGCCCGAGTCGAAGGCGACCTCCGGCGCCCAGCCCCAGACGGCGAGGCGGTCCCCCGGGTGCGCCGTTTCCCGCAGCCGGGCGACGACGGCGGACGGGTGTTGCGCGGCGATCCGGCTCTCGGCCAGCGTGCCCCGGTAGCGGTTCCCGTAGTGGAGGAAGCAGGCGACGGGGAGGAGGAAGAGGAGCGCGAAGAGGAGGGGCACCCGCCAGCAGCGTGTCCGGACCAGATCCCCTGCCAGGCCGAGGGCTCCGACGGCGTAGTAGAGGAACTGGAAGTGGCGGAATGCCGGATGAATCCAGGTGAGCGGCAGGAAAATGAGCAACGCGGCGAGGCGAAGTCGGCGTTCCTTCAGGAACATCCCGACCGTGAGGCCGCCCGCGAGGCCCACCGCTCCCGCCGTCTGCAGGGGAGAGAGGGGGGCGGCGTTGTCCCTCCCGGTGAAGGCAAGGACCAGGCTCCATCCCAGGGCCAGAGCGAGGGCCGTCCATCCCGTCGCGCCGGGGAAGGAAGCGACCCCGTTACGCCACGCCGCCGCGAGGCGCGGGCGGGCCCGCCCCGCCGCGATGAGGAGGCAGGCGAAGCCGGGAAATAGGTAGAGGGTGTAGTGGGGGAAGGCGAGGCCGGGGGCGACCGTCGCCAGAAAGGAGGCGGCGAAGAAGAGGCAGGCCCAAAGGGTGAGGCGGCTTCCCCTTCCCGCGCCGAGGGCGAGGCAGGCCGCCCCGGCGCCGACGGCGGAGAGGACGGCCAGGGGAATCCGGGTGTTGCCGAGGAAGTCGAGGCCGATGGCGAGCTTCTCCCGCCACGGGGTGTGCTGCGCGAAGTCGACGGCATAGACGATGTACGCGTCCCAGAAGTCCCGTGCGGTCCCCGTCGCGAGGAGGAAGAGGAAGGTGGCGGCGGCGGGGAGGAGGAGGCCGACGATGAAGCTCCAGGCCGCAGGCGCGTCCTTCCGGTTCCAGGCCAGGAGGAGGAACGAGAGGGCGAGGAAGAGGAGCGGAGGGGCGCCTTGGAGCTTCGAGAGCGGCATGACGCCGAGAAGGAATCCGGCCACCCCCGCTTCGAGCGCCCGCATCGGTCCCGAGCGGCCCCGGAACATCCGGGCCAGGAGCCAGAGGACCGCGCCGAGGAGGGGGAGGGAGGCGTGCTCGCTGCTATAATGAATCCATTCCACATGGGAGGTGAGGGAGAAGAAGAGGAGAAACGGCAGGGCCGCCGCCCGTCCGGTCCCCTCCCCGCCGATCCGCCGTCCCGCCAGCCAGACGAAGAGAATGAAGAGGGCCTCCTCCACAAGGCCGGTGAGCCGCGCCGCGGGATAGCCGAGGGGGAGGCCGACGGAAGGCGCCCACAGCAGCAGGAGGGAGCCGAGCGGCCCGCCCGAATAACCGTCGACGTCCCGCCACGGCAGGGCATGGGGGAGGAGGTGGTAGGTCCGGGCCTCGGCGAGGAAAAGGGTCTCGTCCGTGTTCAGCGGGACGGGGACGAAGAACGAGGGGAAGCGGAGGACCAGGAGGCACGGCAGGAGGAGCAGGGCGAAGAGCAGCGGATGGCCCCAGCCCCCCCGCCGGGCGCGGGGCAGAAAGGCGAGCGCGGTGAGCAGCCCTTCCAGGGCCAGCAACCCGAGGCCCAGGCCCCAGTGAAGGAGCCGGTGTCCGTCGAGGAAAAGCAGGGCCTGCATGGAAGGGAATGTTTTAGAATAGGCCCGATGTTTTGGAAAGGCTGGAAGGGGGCGCGACTGCCTGCGCTGATACGGCGCGGGAAGAA
>CAISZB010000102.1 GCA_903889845.1 uncultured Verrucomicrobium sp.
CGATCTTGTCCTTCCAGTATCCGCTTGAGATCCCGGGGGTGCCGGCGCTGACCTTTCTGCGCACCGCGCTCAACGCCCAGCGTAAGGCGCGCGGCGAGGGGGAGATCGCCGCGCCGGAATTCCTGCGGACCATCCGCGCCAAGGCCGCCTACCGCGTCGCCCAGGTCCACGAGAACGAGAAGCGGACCAACCACGACGTCCTCGCCTTCCTGGAAGAGGTCGCCGTCCACGTCGGCCCCGCCGGGCGCTGGATTCATCAGGGCCTCACCTCCTCCGACCTCCTCGACACCACCCTCGCCCTCCAGCTCGTCGCCGCCGCGGACATCCTCCTCGCCGACCTCAAGAAGCTCCGCAAGACCCTCGCCGCGAAGGCGAAGCACTACGCCCTCGTCCCCCAGATCGGCCGCTCCCACGGCATCCATGCGGAGCCGATCACCTACGGCCTGAAGCTGGCCCTGATGTACGACGAGTTCGGCCGCGCCATCACCCGCCTGGAGGAAGCCCGGAAACAGATCGCCGTCGGGAAGCTCTCCGGCGCCGTCGGCACCCACGCCCACCTCGATCCCCGGGTCGAGACCTTCGTCTGCAAGAAACTCGGCCTGCAGGCCGCCGACCTCAGCACCCAGGTCATCCAGCGGGACCGGCACGCCCACTTCATGACGACCCTGGCCGTCATCGCGTCGAGCATCGACCGCTGGGCCACCGAATTCCGCCACCTCCAGCGAACCGAAGTCCTGGAAGTCGAGGAATACTTCGCCCCCGGCCAGAAAGGGAGCAGCGCCATGCCCCACAAGCGGAATCCGATCACCGGAGAAAAACTGAGCGGCCTCGCCCGCCTCATCCGGGGCCACGCCGTCGCCGCGTTGGAGAACGTCGCCCTCTGGCACGAGCGGGACATCTCCCACTCCTCCGTGGAGCGGATCATCTTCCCCGACGCCACCATCGCGCTGGACTACATGATCGACCTCCTCGACCGCATGGTGGAGCGCCAGATCGTCTACCCGGAGAACATGAAGCGGAACCTCGACCTCACGAAGGGCCTGTGGGGCTCGCAGAGCATCCTCCTGGCCCTGACCGACAAGGGCGCCGCCCGCCGCGACGCCTACGAGGCCGTCCAGGCCGCCGCCATGGACTGCTGGCGGACCCAGGAACCGTTCATCGGCCACGCGAAGAAATCGGCCATCATCTCGAAGCACCTTTCCCCGAAGGAAATCGAGGTCGCCTGCTCCCTCGACAAACACTTCCGCCACGTCCGCGCCACGTTCAAGAAACTCGGAATCACGAAATAACCCTCCAATCCCACCTCCCATGATCGCCCGCATCATCGTCACCCCGAAGAAAAGCGTCCTCGACCCCCAGGGTGAGGCTGTCCGCCGCGCCATCCACGCCCTCGGCTTCGACGCCGTCGCCTCCGCCCGGATCGGCAAATACATCGAGCTCGACGTCACCGGCACCAACGTCGAGGCCATCGGCCGGAAGCTCGAGGAAATCAGCGCCGACCTCCTCTCCAACCCCGTCGTCGAAGACTACACCCTCCAGCTCGACGCCATCCCCGCCCCGACGAAGACCGCCATCTCCAGCGCCATCGAGGCGATCCGCGCCGAGCCCGAGCCGAAGGCGGAGAAAACAGCGAAGCCCGCCGCCAAGAAGGCAACTCCGAAGGCCAAGGCCCCGGCTCCCGCGCCTAAGAAGGCCGCCGTTCCCTCCAAGGCCGCCCCTGCCCCTGCTAAAAAGACGGCGAAAAAGAAGTAACGAAGTAACCCACCCCCCAACCTCCTCCCCTCCATGCGCTGGGCCATCCTCCAATTCCCCGGGTCGAACTGCGATCAGGACTGCCTCCATGTCCTCAAGAACGTCCTCGGTCAGGACGCCTACTCCGTCTGGCACAAGGAGGAAAGCCTGCGCGACGCCGACGCCGTCGTCGTCCCCGGCGGCTTCTCCTACGGCGATTACCTCCGCTGCGGCGCCATCGCCCGCTTCTCCCCCGCGATGAAGGCCGTGAAGGCCGCCGCCGCCCAGGGGAAACCCGTCATCGGCATCTGCAACGGCTTCCAGATCCTGACCGAGGCGGGCCTCCTCCCCGGCGTCCTCCTCCGCAACCGCGACCTCCACTTCCGGTGCGAGACCGTCCGCCTCCGCGTGGAGCGGATCGACGCCCTCGTCACCCGCGGTTACAAGACCGGGCAGATCCTCGAAATCCCCATCGCCCACGGCGAGGGGAACTACTTCGCCGACGAGGCCACCCTCGC
>CAISZB010000103.1 GCA_903889845.1 uncultured Verrucomicrobium sp.
AGCTCTCCAAGCTGGGTTTGACGTGGAGCGCGTGGATCAAACTCGGCAAAACTTTGGCGTCCATCAGGAATTACGTGGGGATGACTCAAAGCGAGTCGATTACATTCTTATAAAAAATGGTCATAGCGTTCGAATCGACGTTAAGGCCTATTCGATCAGTAGTGGCGAATGGATGTTTTTTCGCAGGGAAGTGGATCGCCTCAAGGCTCTTTCCAAGAGCACGGGAGGACGGATCTATTTTGGCTTGTACGAGAACCTAAGAAATGGGGAGATCCATCCCGATTCCTTGAAAATGGTTCAGGTTGATGCGGTGTTGGAGCATGCCAGCCGCAACGGCTGGGACGTTTGGGCGAAAAACGAAAAATCGCATGAGGTGGTTTATTTCCCGGTGCGGAAATCGCAGGAGCATTTCTCCGCTTTGGACTTCATGTCGGTAAAGGATAAGGGACGTGGAGACGCGGATAGTGTTCCTATCAAGCCGGGGATATCTCTTTGGGATGGTCTTTACGATGGATTGAAGAAAGTACCGCTTCAAATTTGGATCGGGGTGCTCGTTCTGGTCTTGCTCTTGTGGGGTGGTATTTACCTTTTATTCGGCGCGACTCCCGGCTCGACGGCCGACGACGAGGTCCGCACGCCGCGCAAGCGGGCTGCCGATTTCCAGGCCTGGAGCAAGAAGGAGGCGGCCCTTGTCGCGAACACGGCGGGGACCGGCGCCCTTCATTTATTCAGCGAGGAAGGGGGACAAAAGATCGGCTGGTGGCAGGCCCGCTTCAGTCTGCCGAGCGAGAAAGCTGTCCGGGCCGCCCTCTCTCGGCGCGTGCCCGAATACCTCCGGGTCGCGGAACTGCGCCCTCTCACGGTCGGGCCCGCCGAGGACGGGGAGGGGGTCTCCGTCCTCTACGCGGTGAAGTTCAAGGCGAAGGACGATGTCTATGCCGTCTCCGTCATTGCGGAGCCGACGCCCGCAACCCTGGTGGGGACGACGGCGAAGTTTCCGCCGCAGGCCGCGCCGCTGGTCGGTGCCCTGGTCCTGGCCGACGACCTGCCGCCCGGCTTCGCCTATCGGCCCGACGACCGGACGCTCCTGCTGGCAAAGGGGCAGACCGCCGAGGTGACGTGGCGGGTGAATCAGGCGGCGAAGGAGGACGGTGTCTGGAAGGTCCTCGACGCCGATCCGATCCAGTTTGAAGCCAACGGGGAATACGAATCCGCCCTCCTCGACGGCAATCGGAAGGGTGTCCCTGCCGCCCGGCTCCTCCGTTCCGCCTTTGCGGTGGAGTCGGGGACGGCCTCGGAGAAGAAGGCCCTGGCGGCGTTCTCCGACCGGGTCGTGGCGATCGAGACGCAGGTCGCCGACTTTCGCAGGACGAAGCTGGCCGATGTCCCCGAGGCGAGGCGGGACACGACGAAGTTCGGCGGCAACGGCTCGGGCGAGCCGACGAAGACCGGGATGCGCGTCGTCGGCGGGGCGGCGGGCGGCGCGGGGGTCGGGGCCCTGGCCGGAGGTGGGGAGGGGGCCGGATGGGGGGCGCTCGGCGGGGCCGTCCTCGGCGGTATCTACGACCTGGTTTCGAAGTCGAACGACGCGGACAAGCTCAAGAAGGCGCAGGAGGCCGACTACCAGCGGCAGCTTGCCGCCCGGAACGCCGCCCTGCGCAAGGCCGACGCGGAAACCGCCGCCTATGCCGACCAGCTCTATGCCGCTTACGCGGAAGAGCTGAAGGCGAGGGCCGAGGCGCAGGAAAAGCAGTTCCGGGCGGCGTTTTGAACCGTTCGTCCGGCGCTTTCGGCACTCTTCAGCAGTCGAGCGTCTTCAGGATGTCGCGCAGGACCTGGTAGGGGGCCTGGAGAGCGTCGATGTGGGTCGTGATCTTGTCGCCGAAGAATTCGAGGACCGGCTTCGTCTCGGCCTCGTAGGTCTGGAGGCGCTGGGTGATGACCTGCTCGTTGGCGTCGTCGAGGCGGTTGTCCTTCAGGGCGCGCCGCTTGAGGCGGGCGATGAGTTTCACGCGGTCGGGGCAGCTCAGGTGGTAGACGTGCCGGATGTCGAGTTTCTTGGCGATGATCTTCGCCTGGGGCACGTTCCGGGGGATGCCGTCGAGGACCAGAATGTCGTGCTCCGCGTTGACGCGGCCGGAGGCTTCGACCTTCTTCAGCTGTTCGGCCCAGAGGCTGATCGTGAGGTCATCGGGGACGAGTTCGCCCCGGCTCGAATACTTGAGGAAGGCCTCGCCGAGGGGGGATTGCGGGTCGAGCGAACGGAAGACGTCGCCGCAGGCACAGTGCCAGAACCCGGGAATATTCCCTAAGACCTTGCCCTGAGTGCCCTTGCCCGAGCCAGGGGCGCCGAAGAGCAGGATGGTACGATATTTCACAGGCGGGCGATCCTAGTGGTATTTTCCAAAATAGGCAAGTCTTGCATTGGTGACTTATTGGCGAAGATCGGTTTTCCTGGAAACCGCTTCAGAGGTGGGGCTCTTTTCCAAGTGGCAAAGGCGTGGCAATTAGGCTATGCAGGAACATCCTGGTTATGATTCCTCTTCCCTTTCTCGCCCAGGCGGCCTCCGCTCCCGCCACCTCCGGCCCCACCGATGTCCTGGGTTCCGTTTCGGCCCTTTCCCTCTGGGAACTGCTGCGGGCGGGGGGGCTGGTGATGCTGCCGCTCTTCCTGGCCTCGGTCGCGGCGGTTTTCCTGATCGGCTACTATTTTCTGACGCTCCGCCGGACGGCGATCACCCACGATGCGCTCGAATCCCGGATCGACGCCTTCCTGGCCGACGAGGACCTCTCCGGCCTCGCCTCCTACCTGAAGAACCGGCCCGAGGCCCTCGCGGAGGTCCTCTCGAAGGTCCTCGAATTCACCTACCGCCGGAAGGATGCCGACGCCGACGCGATCAAGGCCGTCGCCGAGTCGGAGGGGGCGCGGATCGCCTCGACCCTCAATCAGCGCGTGGTCTACCTCCTCGACATCGGCGTCCTCTCCCCGATGCTCGGCCTCTTCGGGACGGTGGTCGGGATTCTCCGCTCCTTCGGCACGATTGCGACGGAGGCGCTGACGATGCGGACGATGATGCTGGCGGGAGGGGTCTCCCAGGCCCTGATCGCCACGGCGGCGGGGCTCGTCATCGGCATCTCGGCGATGTTCTTCTATTCCTACTTCCGGGGCCGCGTCCAGACCCTCATCTCGGTTTTCGAGGTGGCGGTGACGACCCGGGTGCAGGAGATCATCCTGATGAAGAAACGGCGCTAGTCCCTTTTCTTTTCCTTTCCCGCCATGAATTTCCGCCGCCGCATCGTCACGGAGCAGATCGGGCTGCAGCTCGCGCCGATGATCGACGTCGTCCTCTTCCTCCTCTGCTTCTTCATTCTCACGTGGAACCTGGCCCGCTACGAGGCCGACATCGACGTGAAGGTGCCGACGGCGAAGCAGGGTAAGGAGCCGAAGCGGCTCCCCGGCGAGGTGATCGTCAACGTCACGAAGGACGGCGTCATCAACCTCAACCGGCGTCCCGTCTCCCAGGACGAGCTTCAGCAGATCCTGACCGGGGTGGTGCAGGAGTATCCCGACCAGGCCGTGATCGTCCGCGCCGATGCCGAGGCGAAGTATCAGGCCGTCGTCGCCGTCCTCGACGCCTGCCGCGCCGCCGACGCCTGGAACATCGCCTTCGCCACGCTCCGCCCCGGCGCCTCGGATGGGGCGGTGCCGCCGACCACGCCCGCTCCCGCCCCGGCCAAGCCATGAGAGCGAGTGGAGGTGTGCGGGGGCTCGCCCTGGCCCTCGCTTCGGTCCTGGGCTGCTCGCTCTCGCTCCTGCCCCCGTCCGTATCGGCGCAGACGCCCGCCCCGGC
>CAISZB010000104.1 GCA_903889845.1 uncultured Verrucomicrobium sp.
CACTCTTCTCCCCCTACGGGCTCTTAGCTGGAGGCTGAGGGGGCACCCCTCAGAAGCCTACAAACGCGCGGTGGGCATGGAGCGGTACAGGGAAGCGTAAGCGATTGTACCCGGTCCCGAAGGGCTGCCCAACCCATTTGTTCCTCTTGACCCGGCATCAATCCTGCTAAAGATGGAGGCATTATGGCTTCCGCTTCCTCCTCCTCTCCTTACAGAATCGGCATCCTGACGAGCGGCGGGGATTGCCCCGGCCTGAACGCGGTGATCCGCGGCGCGGTCTGCGCGGCGGTCCAGCGGGGGTGGGAGGTGCTGGGCTTCAGCGACGGTTACGAGGGGCTGCTCTCCCCCGTCAGGTACCGACCCCTCACGGTCGAGAACACCGACGGCATCACCCAGTTGGGCGGGACGATCCTGGGGACGACGAACAAGGGGCGCTTCGTCGCGAAGGTCGGCCTGGGGCAGAAGGCGCAGATCCCTGCCGAGATCATCGGCGAGGCGAAGGAGACCCTGGAGGGCCTCGGCATCCAGGCCCTCGTCTGCCTGGGCGGCGACGGCTCCCTGACGACCTCGGAGCAGCTTTTCGAGGCGGGTATCCCGACGATCGGGGTGCCGAAGACGATCGACAACGACATCTCCGCGACCGCCATGACCTTCGGCTTCGATTCGGCGGTGGAATGTGTGACGGAGGCCCTCGACCGCCTCCACACCACGGCCCGCAGCCACAAGCGGGTGATGATCCTGGAGGTGATGGGGCGGCACGCCGGCTGGATCGCGCTCTACGGGGGCCTCTCCGGCGGGGCCGACATGATCCTGATTCCCGAGATCCCCTTTTCCTATGATAAGATCGCGAAGGAAATCCGCGAGCGCGTCGGCGACGGTTACGACACGACGATGATCGTCGTCGCCGAGGGGGCGATGCCGAAGGACGGGAGCGTCTCCGTCCGGGGCGAGGCGAAGGGCGAGGTGCGCCTCGGCGGCATCGGTCAACAACTCGCGGTCGAGATCGAGCGGCGGACGGGGCGGGAGACCCGGTCGATGGTCCTGGGGCACCTGCAACGGGGCGGCGCCCCGACGACGGTCGACCGCATTCTGGGCACCCGTTTCGGCGTCGGCGCGGTGAAGCTGATCGAGGAAAAAAAGTTCGGCTACATGGTCAGCTACCAGAACGACGAGATAGGGGCCGTCCCCATCTCGGAGGCGGTGGGCCAGATCAAGAAGGTCCCCCCCGCCGGGCAGATGGTCGATGCGGCCCGAGCGATCGGGATCGTCTTCGGCGATTGAAGGGGGAATCGGGGGGACGGGAAGAAAGACGCGTCCCTTTAGGCCCTTCTCCCAATAGGAGTCTGGGCGTATCCTACGAACGCGCGGTGGGCATGGAGCGGTACAGGCAAGCGAAGCGATTGTTGCCTCCCGGCTCTGCCAATCAGTTTCCCCTTTTACATGGATTGAGCTATCGCGCAGGCAGTCCCGGTCCTGAAGAGCGCTCCCTCTTCAGTTCCTTTTTGGAGGATAAAAAAATTCAAGCGGAAGACTTTTGGCATTTTACCGCAGGGAAGGAGTTTTACTTTTTACTGAAATCGTGTTTCTATGTGGCGCAAATTCGCTTGTGGATAATTTGTTGGAAAAGCGTTTAACCAATTCACTTCACTATGACTCATAATCAGCATCTCCTTAGCTTGTCTCGGAGGTTTGCCATTTTGGCGGGGATTGGCTTGGTCGGCTACATCGTACTGATCGTGCTTTCGCTCTCCTTCTTGCGCTCGACGCTTCTGGAGGAACGGATCGCGAAGCTGAGGCAGGTATTGGAGACAGCCAACGGTGTCGTCGCCGAGTCGGCCGCGCGTGCCGCCCGGGGAGAATGCGATGTGCCGACGGCCCAGAAGATGGCCAAGGATACCCTGCGGACGCTGCGGTATAATAAGACCGACTATTTCTTCGTGTACGAGAACGACGGGGTGATGCTGGTTCACGGGACGAAGCCGAAATTGGAAGGGACGAACCGGATCGAAGTCAAGGATGTCGATGGCGTGGCCTATGTCCGTGCGCTGATCGAGAATGCCAAGACCGGGAAGCCCGTTTTCTACCGTTTCCCGAGGAGCGAAGGGGCGACGCCGGAGGTCAAGGTGAGCGGATCGACTTATTTTGAGCCGTGGGGCTGGGTGATCTCGACGGGGGTCTACATCGACGACATCGACGCCCAGTTCTGGTCGATCGCGCTGAGCTTCGCCGAATGGCTGGTGCCGATCCTGGCGCTGCTTTGCCTGGGAACGTATTACCTTTCTCGGACGACGGTCGGCTATCTCACGGGCGTCATCACGACGTTGACCGACAACTCCCACCATGTGACGGCGATCTCGGAGGAGATTTCCTCGGCGAGCCAGACGGCGGCGGAGAGCGCGAGCGGGGCGGCGGCCTCGCTCCAGGAGACGAGCGCCTCGGTCGAGGTGCTCAACGGCATGACGAAGCGGAACACGGAAAGCGCGACGAATGCCCGGGCGCTTTCCGCCCAAGCCAGCAGCGCGGCGGAGGACGGTGTCCGCCGCACGCAGGCGATGGCGCAGGAGATGGCGGCGATGCGGGAGGCCAGTGCCGAGATGAAGCGGACGATGGAAGGGGTGAAGGCGTCGAGCGGCGACGTGGGCAAGATCATCAAGACGATCGACGAGATCGCGTTCCAGACGAATATCCTGGCGCTGAACGCGGCGGTGGAGGCGGCGCGGGCCGGGGAGGCCGGGGCGGGCTTCTCCGTCGTGGCCGACGAGGTGCGGAGCCTGGCGCAGCGGGCGACGCAGGCGGCGAAGGAGACCTCCGCGATGATCGACGCGTCGGTGGAGCAGAGCCTCCGGGCCGTCGAGATGAACGAGAAGGTTTCCCGGCAGATCGAGTCGGTGGCGCAGCAGTCGGGCGGCGTCCTTTCCAGCCTCGATGCGATCGCGGTGAAGGCGCGGGAGGTCGATGGGCTGGTCGCCTCCATCGCATCGGCCTCGAAGGAGCAGAGCGAGGGCCTCGACCAGATCACCCGGGCCGTCGCCG
>CAISZB010000105.1 GCA_903889845.1 uncultured Verrucomicrobium sp.
CTGCCCGGAAACCCTCCCGCCGTGACCTCCTCCCTGGCCTCCCTCCGCACCGTGACCGACCGGCTCCCCTTCCTCCGGGGGAAAAGCCCGGCGACCCTCGGCCTCCTCCTGTTGGGGGTCCTCGTCCTGGGCCTCTACTTCTACTTCTCCCGCCCCGCCGCCGAGGTCTACCGCGTCCGCCACGGCACCGCCATCGCCGCCGTCTACGGGACCGTCCGGATCGAGTGGACCTACTCGATCGGCGTCCGCGCGCAGAACACTGGCTACATCCAACTCAAGGACATCGCCCCCGGCCAGTCGTCGATCGGCCTCCACGTCCGCAAGGACCAGGTCCTGGCCACGATCGTCGACGAGACCACTGCCCGCTCCATGAGCCAGGCAAAGATCGACCTGGCCGCCGCCGTCGCCAAGCAGCGCGTCGGCCCCCCCTCGACCACCCTCCTCGACTCGGCCCGCACCAGCCTCCAGCGGACGATCCAGCTCAACGACCTCAACCCCGGCGCCGTCGCCCCCGCCCAGCTCGAACAGTCCCGCAACGACGTCAAGCGCCTGGAGGACGCCGTGAAGGGGGAGCAGATCCTCCTCGACCAGACCGTCGAGACCTGCCGCCAGAACCTCGCCAACCTCCAGGACAAGATGGGCCGCTCCGAGATCAAGTCCCCCATCGACGGCGTCCTCACCGCGATCGCCAACGCCGACGGGGAGCTGGTCAACGAGGGGAACACCGTCTTCACCATCGCCCAGGGCAGCACCTACGTCAGCGGCCAGGTCAACGAGGAGGACGTCGGTCGCGTCGCCGAGAAGCTCAAGGCGAAGATCCGCCTCTACTCCTTCCCGAACACCGACCTCCTGGGCACCGTCTCCTCGATCCTCCCCTATCCCGATCCCGCCACCCAGCGCTACACCGTCATCCTCTCCCTCGACGCCCCCCCGCCGAACCTCATGGCCGGCATGACCGGGGAGATGAACATCATCATCGGCCAGCGGGAAAACGCCCTCCTCGTCCCCACCCAGGCGATCGTGAACGGCCACGTCTTCGTCGTCACCTCCGGCGGCACCGTCTCCCCCCGCGCCGTCCACGTCGGCTTCCGCAGCATGGAAACCTCGGAAGTCCTCGACGGCGTCCAGGAGGGCGACCGCGTCATCGTCGCCGACCAGGACCTCTTCCACCCCGGCGACCACGTCCGCCCCCTCGAGATCAATACCGAAACGAAGTCCAACTGATCGATCCCCTGGCCCGTGCCCGTGAAGCCCTCCCTCTACATCGCCCTCCGCTTCACCGCCGCCCGGAAACGCTCCCTCGTCTTCAGCCTCTCCGGCGTCATCCTCGGCGTCGCCTTCTTCATCTCCACCCAGGCGCAGACGCAGGGGTTCGAGAAATTCTTCATCGAGACCGTCCTCGGCACCTCCGGCGCCATCACCATCGGGGACCGTTTCCAACCCCGTTACGATCCGATCCTGACGGGTGGGAACGGCACCTCCGCCGCCGTCAGCGGCCAGCAATCGCGCAAATACTACTCCGGCGTCGACAACCCCGGCCTCCTCATCCGCTGCCTGGAGGACTACTCCGCCGTCCTCGCCGTCGCCCCCTACGTCGAGGGGAACGCCACCCTCCGGACCAACTTCAAGGACGAGGTCATCAAGCTCCAGGGCATCGACCTCGTCGCCCAGCTCCGCGCCACCACCCTGCGGGGCCAGATCATCAAGGGCGACCTCGACCGCTTCAAGTACCGCCCCTACGGCCTCCTCGTCGGCACCCTCCTGGCCGACAAACTCCAGGTCAAGCCGGGCGACATCGTCTACCTCACCGGCGCCCAGGGCAGCCCCCACGCCTGCACCATCGAGGGGGTCTTCCAATCGGGCATCAACGCCGTCGACCAATCCCGCGTCTACACCCACACCTCGACGGCGCAGAGCATCCTGAACATGCCCTACCAGATCACCTCGATCGTCGTCCGGCTCCGCGATCCCCAGCGCGCCCCGGAGGTCGCCGCCCACTTCGAGCAGCAGTTCGCCCACATCTCGCGCAGCTGGCAGGACCGGGAGCAGGGGAACCTCGCCATCTTCCACGCCCTGCGCCTCTCCTCCGCCATCGTCGTCTCCCTCATCATCCTCCTGGCCGGCTTCGGCATCTTCAACATCCTCACCATGACCGTCCTCAACAAGGTCCGGGAAATCGCCATCCTCCGCTCCATGGGCTACCGGCGCGGGGACATCCAGGGCATCTTCCTCTTCCAGGGCCTCATCATCGCCACCATCGGCTCCGCCGTCGGCTGCGTCCTGGGGGGGATCCTCACCTACTCGATCTCCCTCATCCCGATCCACATGCGCGGCATCATGAACACCGACCACTTCGTCGTCGCCTGGTCTTCCTCCCACTACGTCTGGGCCGTCCTCATCGCCTACGTCTCCGTCCTCGTCGCCAGCTACTTCCCCGCCCGGCGCGCCGCCCTCCTGCCGCCCGTCAACATCCTCCGGGGCTCGGGACAATAAAGGAACCATGAGCGAAGCCGCCTCCCATCCCCCCTGCCTCGCCGCCCGCAACCTGGAGCGCTACCTCGGCGAGGAGGAATCCCGCGTCCACGTCCTGCGCGGCGTCAACCTCACCCTGGAACCGGGGACCGTCCACGCCATCGTCGGCCCCTCCGGTTGCGGGAAAAGCTCCCTCCTCTACATCCTCGGCCTCCTCGACAACCCCGACGCCGGGCACCTGGAAATCGGCGGCGTGCCCGTCCTTTCCATCGACGACGGGGAAGCCTCCGCGAAGCGCAACGAATCGATCGGCTTCGTCTTTCAGTTCCACTTCCTCCTCGAAGACTTCACCGCCGAGGAAAACGTCATGATCCCGATGCGCCGTCTGGGGAAGCTGACCGAGGCGGAGATGGAAGCCCGCGCCTACCTCCTCCTGGAGGAAGTCGGCCTCGGGTCGAAGGCGAAGCGTCCCAGCCGCCACCTCTCCGGCGGTGAGCAGCAGCGCGTCGCCATCGCCCGCGCCCTGGCGAACGACCCCCTCGTCCTCCTCGCCGACGAGCCGACGGGCAACCTCGATTCCCTCAACTCCGACCGTGTCTTCGGCCTCCTCACCCGCCTCGTCCATCACCGGAACAAGGCCCTCCTCCTCGTCACCCACAACCCCGCCATCGCCGACGTCTGCGACTGGGTCCACGAGATGAAGGACGGGATGATCGTGAACACGACCCGGAACGAGCGGTAGAGGGGCGCGACGGCCCGCGCGATGGCGCAAAGAACCCGAATGGGGTTTCCCTCAATCCCTCGCCAGCAACGCCCCGACCCGTCGCACCTGGGCGAGTTCCTCCTCCGCCAGGGCGGGGAGGTTCGGCGGGAGGCCGAGGGCGCGAAGCCATTGGAAGACGGGGGTGTGGAGGATTTCCTCGAACGTCGGGCGGGTCGCATCGACAGGGGCGTTCGCGACGGGGATGGGGAAGCCGCAGGCGTCGGCCGCGGCGTCGGCCAGGCGGAGGAGGACGGCGAGGAAGGGGCCGTTGTAGCGGGGGTTGCGGAGGCGGGCGGCGTCGGGCAGCGTCGCGTCGTGATGGAGGGCGACGGCCTCGACGACGTGCGGGGCGAGGCCGGAGCGGACGCAGATCGCCGCCCCGATGTCGGCGTGGGAGGTGCCGAAGATCTCGTGTTCGAGGGGGAAGAGGGCGTCGGGCTCGTCGAAGAAGAGGCCGTAGTCCTGCCGCAGGAAGGGGACCAGGGCGGGCCAGGCGGCGTCGTGGAAGAGGCCGGCCAGGTACTCGGTGCCATCGACGGGATGGTAGTGGGCGGCTAGGCGTTCCACGAGGCGCGCGGTGAAGAGGCTCCGCTCCCACAGCGGGAGCCAGGCCCCGGCGAGCTTGTCCCCGTTCATCCACCGCAGGAGGGCGACGCCGAAGAGGACGCGGAGCCGGGTGAGGCCGAGGAACATGACGGCGTATTGGAGGTTGAAACGGCGGCTGCCCAGGGCGGCGAGGTGGGCGGCGTGGAGGACGAGCTCGGAGAGGGCGGCGTCGGCCGCCAGGATTTCCGTGCAGCGTTCGAGGGAGGGTTCCTCCCGGTAGAGCTGGCGGCCCAATTCACTGAGGGCCGATCCGGCGGCGGGCAGGAGGTTGCCCGAGGTCTGGATGTGGATACCGAGGCGGCGGGAGAGGTCACCCTGGGTCATGCCCTCTGGATAGAGGCGGAGCCAGATTTCTTGGGCCTTTTCGGCGGTAAGCATCTCGGTCATGGGAAAACTCCTGTAGCGGGTTAACTATTACAGCGTGACGCGGGAGGTGCGGCAAAGTTTCGCGTTAAACCTTATACTTCAAAAAAGCACAATTGCTAGTATTTTATATGTAGGGATTGATGGGGCTAGGGAGATGACGTCCGGAGTTTGCCGGGGGAGGGCTGTGGGGGGGGCGCGTTTCCAACGCGATGGAGGTCGGAGTGGAGGGGGAAGCGTCCTGGGGGAAGCCTTCCAGGATGCGTTTCCTTTTGAAGGGGCAATGGGTATAAGAAGCCATGAGGCCGATCCTGGAATCAACGCACGACTTCGAGGTGTGGCTGGCGAAGCAGACGCCCCTCGTCGCCTTCGACCTCCGCTACAAGCACGCGCAGATGGTCTCCGATCCGTTTCTCTTCCTCCGCGCGACGTTCTACCGCTGGCTGGAGGTTTTTCCCCAAGTCCTCCCCGACCTGGCCGGATCGCCCAGGGTCCCCGCCGTCGGCGACCTCCACGTGGAGAACTTCGGCACGTGGCGCGACATCGAGGGGCGGCTGGCGTGGGGGATCAACGATTTCGACGAGGCGGCGCGGTTTCCCTACGCGCTCGACCTCGTCCGGCTAACCGTCAGCGCCTCCCTCGCCGGATCGGGCCTCGGTCTCTCGATGAAGGAGGCGGCGCGGGCGATCTTGGAGGGGTACCTCCGGACCCTCGACAGGGGCGGGGAGCCGATCGTCCTCGCGGAGCGGCACGGCGTCCTGCGCCGGATGGCCCTCGGCACCCTGGCGGAGCCCGAGGCCTATTGGACGAGGCTCGACGCGAAGACCGCGCCCGTGCGACGTGTCCCGGGGAAAGTGCGGAAGGCCCTCGCCACGCTGCTCCCGGAGGGGGCCGATCCCGCCTATCGCGCCGTCACGGTGCCGAAGGGGCTGGGCAGCCTGGGGCGGCCCCGGTTCGTCGCCCTGGCCGATTACAAGGGCGCCCGGATCGCACGGGAGGCAAAGGCCTTCGTCCCCTCGGCGGTCAACTGGCTGGCGGGGGGGAAGGTCTCCGGGAAAAAGGCCCTCCTCCACATCGTCGCGGGGGCCGTCCGCTGTCCCGACCCGTTCTGGACGATCTCCGGGAAATGGATCGTCCGCCGCCTCAGCCCCGATTGCCGCCGGATCGAGCTGGCCGACCTGGCGAAGGAGCGCGACGCCGACCTCCTCCTCCGCGCGATGGGCCACGAGACGGCGAACGTCCACCTGGGCGACAGTGCGGCGGCCGACGCGGCCTGGAAGGACGCGCGGCGTCGCGGCCTCGGCGGGGCGTGGCTGGCCGAGGCCGGGGAGGCGATGGCTGCGGCCCTACGCCGGGACTGGAAGGCGTGGCGGAAGGGGTAGCGACGGTATTTTGCCCCGGCAAAGCCCCCTTGCCTCGGCGGGGTGCAGGTCCTTTAATGGACGTTCCCTCCCCTGGACGCCATGAGAACCCTCTACCGCCACCTCTACCAGGAAATCCTGGTAGCCTCGCTGGTGACGACGGCGGTCCTCACGTTCTTCCTGCTCCTGGCGAATGTCTTCCGCGACGTCTTTGCCCTATTGCTGAACCGGGAAGTCTCCTTCTTCATCATCGCGAAGCTGGTCCTCCTCCTCATCCCCTTCGTCCTGACCTTCACCCTGCCGTGGGGCCTCCTCCTGGCCGTCCTCCTCGTCTTTGGGCGGATGTCCCGGGAACAGGAATTGACGGTGCTGAAGGCGAGCGGCGTCGGCCTCGCGCCGGTCATCGCGCCGGTCATCGTCCTGGCCCTCTTCTTCAGCCTGTTCAGTTTCTGGATCAACGCCTCCCTCGCGCCGAAGACCCGCCAGATGTTCAAGGCGAGCTTCGCCGAAATCCTCCGCAGCGACCCCCTGAGCCTCTTCACCGCCGGACGCGTCATCGACGAGTTCGACGGCTTCCGCCTCTACGTGGGGGAGCGGCAGGGGGCCCAGTTCCGCGACCTCCACATCTGGCAGCTCGACGACGCGGGCCGCCCCCTCCGCTCGATCCGCGCGGCGCGGGCCGAGATCGTCCCCGACCTGGCGAACGACCGGATCGTCCTCAACCTCTACGACGCCCGGCAGGACGAGCGGAATGCCGCCGATCCCGAGGACATCCACCGCCTCGCCTCCGGGATGCGGGCGGCGAAGCTGCCGCTGGAGATCTCCCTCACGCCGATCTTCGCCCGCCTCCAGCAGCACAAGAACGTGGGGTTGATGACCCTGTCGGAGCTCGGCCGCCTCGTCTTCGATCCGCTCCAGATCCTGCGGACGCCGAACATGACGCCCCTCCTCACGGAGTTCCAGAAGCGGGCGGCGTTGTCCCTCGCCTCCTTCACGTTCGTCCTGGTCGGCATCCCGCTCGCGATCCAGGCGCAGCGGCGGGAGACCTCCGTCGGCCTCGTCCTCTCGCTGGCGATCGTGATGGCCTATTACCTGATGATCCTGATCGCGGAGTCGCTGAAGAACCGGACGCACCTCCTGCCGGAGGTGATCATCTGGATGCCGAACTTCCTCTTCGAGGGGCTGGGGTTCTGGCTGCTGGTGCGGGCGAACCGGCGGTAGGGACCGCGCTTCAGTCCTTCGTCCCCTGCTGCCGCCGCAGCAGGTCCCGAATCTCCGCCAGCAGCACCACCTCGGGCGTGGGAGGTGGCGCGGGAGCGGCGGGGGCCTCGGGTTCCTCCGCCTCCAGCAGCGCGATCTCCTTCTCGAAGGCGCGGCGCGCGGCGTTGATGATCTTCACGAGGAGGAAGACGCAGAGGGCGACGATGAAGAAATTCAGCGTCACGGCGAGGAAGTTCCCGTAGGTGAGGACGGGGATCGACTTCGCCTTCAACTCGGCGAGGGTCGCCCCCGCCGGGACGTCGGGGGAGAGGGCCAGGTAGTGCTTGCTGAAGTCGGTGCTCCCCGGCGTGACCCGCCCGACGAGGGGCATGACGAGGTCGGCGACGATCGAATTGACGACGCCGCCGAAGGCCCCGCCGATGATGACGCCGACGGCGAGGTCGACCATGTTCCCCTTGATCGCGAACTCCCGGAATTCCTTGAGAAAACTCATGGAGGCGAGCCTAGGCCGCCCTGCCGGAGGTGCGCAAGGGGAGTCTGGAATCGGGGGGAGGAGGGCTTGGCGGCCCTTCGCGCCCCCCTATTCCCCGGCTCGTTCAAAGCACTCCCCTTGCGGAAAAAGAGGAAAGCCCGTCTTTCTTGGCTCGGTCTGCTTTTTGGGCATACATTGTGGGAGGCCGTCACTGTGTTTTCGCCTGAATGTGACATCCCGCCCCTTGCCTCGGTTATGAGGAGGGGCTTCACTGACGGGCAGAACAACACAATTTATGGCCTCTCCCACCCCCCTCCTCCGCCGCACGAAGATCGTCGCCACTATCGGCCCGGCCAGCCAGTCCCCGGAAATCCTCCGCGAACTGATCCTCGCCGGGATGGACGTCGCCCGGCTCAACTTCTCCCACGGCAGCTATGCCGACCACGCTCGGAACGTCGCCACGATCCGCGCCCTCTCCCGGGAATTGAACGCCCCCGTCGCCCTCCTCCAGGACC
>CAISZB010000106.1 GCA_903889845.1 uncultured Verrucomicrobium sp.
ACGAGGGTCTCTTCCGCCCAGCCGATCTTCGGCCACCAGAGGGAGGCGGGGTCGGCGTCGTCGGGGAGGTCGGCGACCTCGTACTTGAGGCTGCCGACGGGGAAGATCGATTCCGAAGGGAAGCCGGAGGCGACGAGGCGCTCCACCTCCGAGGGGTGTTGCGCGAAGACGAGATCGACGAGGGAGAGGACGGGGCGGCAGAAGTAGCGCAGGAAGCGGTAGCGGGCCTCGGTGCGCGGGGAGAGGCGGGCGTTGAGGAGGCAGACGGGGATGTTCCGCCGCTTGGCGCACCAGAGGTAGTTGGGCCAAATCTCGGCCTCGACGAGGATCAGCATCTTCGGCCGAATGACGTCGAAGGCGAGGATGACGCTCCAGAGGAAGTCGGTGGGGTTGTAGAAGACGAAGGTGTTCTCGTCCTCCAGCTTCTTCGCCAGCTTCTGGCCGGTCTGTGTGGTGGTGCTCAGCGCGACGCGGAGGCCGGGGCGGGTCTCCCGCATCTGGCGCAGGAGGACGGAGGCGAGCATGACCTCCCCGACGCTGACGGCGTGGATCCAGAGGTCGACGCCGGGGGAGAACCGCCGCCGGAGGGATTTCCCGTAGAGGCCGAGGCGCTGCCAAAAGTCCCGCCACAGGTGCCCGCGCTTCCGCAGCCGCCAGGCGAAGTAGGGCCACGTCACCGCGAAGGCGGCGATGAAGAGGACGTTGTAGGCGACCTGGCGGAGGAAGGACATTTCTCTATTCCCCTCCCTAGCTCATCGGCTGGACGGTGATCGGCTTGGGGGGATTCTTGATGGCGTCGAGGGCCCACTTGCGGAAGTCGGAGTAGGCGGGGAGGGCGATTTCCTGGCGGTAGAGGCTGTATTGGACCGGCTTGCCGTCCTTGATCGCGATCTCGCCGAAGAGCCAGACCTCGGCGACGGCCAGCTTCGGGTCGGTCTTGCGCAGGGCCTCCGTCGCCTCCTTGTTGTAGGCCAGGAGGAGGTGGCGGGTCATCAGGCCGTGGTCGTCCCGCTGCATCAGTTCCCAGGCGATCTGCGGGTCGGCCTTCGGGTCGAAGAACTCGTTGATCTCGATCTCGCCCGCGCCCTTGTCGAGGAAGATTTTCTCCCGGGGGAAGGCCTTGTCGTCGGTCAGGCCGGGGATGGTCTTGCCGGAGTTGCGGATGGCGTAGAGGGCCTTGCGGTATTCCTCGACGCGGAGGTCGCGGCCCAGCATCTGGCTGGCCTGGATGAGGAGGACGAGGTGCTTGTAGTCGTCCGGGTCGAGGGCGTGGAAGCGGGTGAGGTAGTCGATGGCTTTCTCCGGCTGGTTCAGCTGGATGCAGAGGAGCCCGGCGTAGTAGAGGGAGCCCTTGGCCTTCGGCTCCTGCTTGATGATGCCGTCGAAGATGGCGAGGGCCTCGTCGGGCTTCGCCTGTTCGGCCAGCTTCAGGCCCTGGATGAATTGCTCGTGCAGGGCGGCGACCTTCGCCGGGTCGGTCGTCTGGGCGGAGAGGGGGAGGGCCAGGGAAAGGAGCAGCGACAGAAGGAGGAAGGGCTTCATCGGAGCGGACAGTTTAGGAGGGCGGCGAG
>CAISZB010000107.1 GCA_903889845.1 uncultured Verrucomicrobium sp.
GGCCCAGGACGAGCGCCGCCAGGTCGTCCACGTCCGGGCCCTGTTCGATTCGGAATAAGTTCTCAGTTGGCCCCAAGCCCGCGCGCAGAAGTTCGCGCTGGCGGGCAGGACGTTAGTTCGATAAACTTGAACTATGTCCATCGCCCTTTCCGCCTCCGGCACGCCCAAGACCCAGACGACCCGCTCCTACGCCGCCCGCGCGGTGCGGGAACCGCTGGCCCCCTTCACCTTCGAGCGCCGCGAGCCGCTCCCGCACGATATCGTCATCGACATCCTCTATTGCGGCGTCTGCCACTCGGACATCCACCAGGCCCGCGACGAGTGGGGCGGCAGCCTTTTCCCGATGGTCCCCGGGCACGAGATCGCCGGGCGCGTCGTCGCCGTCGGCGGGCAGGCGACGAAGTTCAAGGTCGGCGACCTCGCCGCCGTCGGCTGCTTCGTCGACTCGTGCCGCGTCTGCCCCAGCTGCAAGGAGGGCCTGGAGCAATACTGCGAGGGCGGGATGACCGCCACCTACAACGCCCGCGACAAGGCCGGCGAGCCGACCTACGG
The DNA here is from genome assembly GCA_903889845.1 of uncultured Verrucomicrobium sp. Classification (GTDB taxonomy): domain Bacteria; phylum Verrucomicrobiota; class Verrucomicrobiia; order Methylacidiphilales; family GAS474; genus GAS474. The sequence goes on from CAISZB010000107.1 coordinate 553, forward strand.
CGGCTACTCGGAACGGATCGTCGTCGACGAGGGCTACGCGTTGAAGGTCTCGGAGAAACTCGACCTCGCCGCCGCCGCCCCGCTCCTCTGCGCCGGGATCACCCTCTATTCCCCCCTGCGCCACTGGAAGGCCGGGCCGGGGAAGAAAGTCGGCATCGTCGGCATCGGCGGCCTGGGCCATATGGGGGTGAAGTTCGCGCGGGCCTTCGGCGCCCACGTCGTCCTCTTCACCACCTCCCCCGGCAAGGTGGAGGACGGGAAGCGCCTCGGCGCGCACGAGGTCGTCATCTCGACGGACCCCGACGCGGTGGCGAAGCACGCGGGGACGTTCGACCTCATCGTCGACGCCGTCTCCGCCGAGCACGATCTCAATGCCTACCTGAAGCTCCTGAAGCGCGACGGCACCCACGTCCTCGTCGGCGTGCCGGAGAAACCGTCGCCCGTCCACGCCTTCAGCGTCATCATCGGGCGGAAGAGCCTCGCCGGGTCGTGCATCGGCGGCATCGCCGAGACGCAGGAGATGCTCGATTTCTGCGCCGAGAAGGGAATCGTCAGCGACGTCGAGATCATCCCGATCCAGAAGATCAACGAAGCCTACGAGCGGATGATCAAGGGCGACGTGAAATACCGCTTCGTGATCGACATGGCGTCGCTGAAGCAGGGGGCGTAGGAGCCTATCCCTTCTCCCTCACCGCCACGTAATCCCCGGTGAACCGTCCCACGGTCTCCCCGCCGTAACGGACCTCGGCGCCGAGCGTGATCCGGCCCCGGCCCTTCCGCTCCAGCGCACCGAGGAGGCGCTCCCATTCCAGCCCCGTCGGCACCGGGGAAAAGGCGGTGAAGTCGCCGAGGATCGGCTTGAGATAGGAAAAATCGCTCTTCTGGATGACGAGGGAGGCCCGGGGGACCGCCTCCCGCAGTTGCAAGTGGAGGCAGGCCCAGCCGGTGAGGACGGCCAGGGAGGCGATGCTGCCGCCGAAGGCGGTGCGGTGATGATTGAGGTTCGGCGCCAGCGGGGCGGCCAGCTCCAGTCCGGCGACGCCGACCGACGCCACCCGCACGCCCATCGCGCGGGAGAGGGGGATGTGCTCGTGCAGGTAAGCTTCGAGTTCGGAGGGGGTCATAGAAGGAAGGGGCGAAGCCTCCCTTTTACCATGCTTTCGCCTTTTGAAACATCGCGGTGACGTTTCTTTCCCCGCTTGCCTCCTGCGGCAAAATCCCGCTAGCCTCCCGCTACGATTTCCGTTTCGCCCGCCGTCGGGCCAACCCGCAGGGAATAAAAGAGCCCCCTCGCACCTCTTACCTAAAAATGGCCGTTGTCGATTTCGAAGAGGTGGTGGAGCGGTTTTACGCTCCGCTCTACCGCTTTGCTCTGAGCCTCGCCCGGGACATGCATGAAGCCGGGGACCTCACACAGCAGACCTTCGTCATCTGGGCCGAAAAAGGACATCAGTTGCGCGACCCCTCGAAAGTCAAAAGCTGGCTCTTCAGCACGCTCCACCGGGAATTCCTCGGCGCGCGGCGGCGGGAGACCCGTTTCCCCGAGCGGGACCTGGACGCCAGCGCCGAGGCGGGGGAACTCCCCGTGATCGCCCCCTCCGGGGAGGCCTCCCTCGACGGGGCGACGGTCCTCTCCGCCCTGCGCGGCATCGACGAGGTCTTCCGCGCCCCGCTCGCCCTCTTCTACCTTCAGGACCACTCCTACAAGGAGATCGCCGAGGTCCTGGAGATCCCCATCGGCACCGTGATGTCCCGCATCGCCCGCGGGAAGGAAGCCCTGCGGACGCGCCTCGCTCCTCTCGCTGAACCGGAGGCCCGGCCATGAGCCTGACGCCTGAGGAAATCCGCCGCCGCCTCCGCGCCGCCCGCCCCGGCGGCCAGGACGACGACGCCCCGGACGTCGCCGAGGCCCTGGCCCTGGCGCAACGCGATCCCGAATTGGCCCGATGGCTGGCAGAGGAACGGCAGGCCGACGCCCGCGTGACCGAGGCCCTCGGGACCGTCGCCGTCCCCGCCGATTTGAAGACGGCGATCCTGGCCCAGGCCAGGGCCAAGGCTCCGGCCCGCCCCCGCAGCTTCCGAAGATTCAGCCTCCCCGCATTCTTCGCCTTCGCGGCACTCTTCACCGCGGCGGCGACGCTCCTGCCTCCCCTCCTCCACCCCTCCTACACCCGCTACGAGGGCGACCTGGTCGGCCAGATCGCGAGCGGGGAAGTCCTGAAGCTCGCCTTCCAGAGCCCCTCCCACGCCACCGTCGAGGAATGGCTCGCCGCCCACCGCGCCCCGTCGGAGATCGCCGTCCCCTTCGGCCTCCAGTCGCGGCCCGACATCGGCTGCCGGACCTTCGAGTGGAAGGGGCGGCAGATCGCGCAGGTCTGCTTCGCGCTGGAGAACGGGAAGATCGCCCACCTCTTCGTCGTCCGAAACGCCGGATGGAAGCCCTCCACCGCCCCGCCCCAGGGCCACCCCCAGTTCAACCGCCACGGCGACTGGACCCTGGCCAGCTGGCGCGACGGGACGACGACCTACGTCCTCGCGGGCGAGGGCGACCCGGCCACGCTTCTCCGCTTTCTGCAACCCCAACCCCACGCCTAAACTCCACGCATGAATCCGACCCTCCAACGCCTCTACGACGGCTGGCTCGCTCTCCTCGAAATCCTCCGCTGCCCCTTCCTCCTCGCCGTCCGGCTCTATTGGGGGATCAACCTCGTCATCGCGGGCTGGGGGAAGGTCATGAACCTGGAAAAGGTCACCGGCTTCTTCTCCAGCCTCGGCATCCCCTTCCCGCAGCTCAACGCCGTCCTCGCGGCGGGGACGGAGACCCTGGGCGGGCTCCTCTTCGTCCTCGGCCTCGGCAGCCGGATCGTTCCCATCCCGCTCCTCTTCGTCATGGGCGTCGCCTACGCCACGGCGGAGCAGGACAGCCTCAAGGCGATCTGGACCGATCCCGACAAGTTCACCAGCGCCGCGCCGTTCGAGTTCGCCTTCGCCTTCCTCCTCGTCCTCCTCTTCGGCCCGGGCAAGCTTTCCGTCGACGCCTGGATCGCGCGGAAGAAAAATGCCGCAGTCCGGGAATAAACCGCGCCGCCACGCCTCCTACTTTCAAGTCCGCCGTCGATTCCACAGGGAAGACGGCGGCGAACCCAAAACCAACTCGAAGGAACCCACCACCATGAATCGCACCACCAAGACTCTCCTCCTCGGCATCGCCGTCGCCGGCCTCGCCACCGGAACCACCGCCCGCCTCCACGCGGCGACCACCTATCCCGTCACCACGGGCAAGGGCTCCCTCCTCCAGACCGCCGATGCCGACAGCAACACCTGCAAGGGACAGAACACCTGCAAGGGCAAAGGCGGCTGCAAGAGCGGCGACAACGGCTGCAAGGGGAAGAATACCTGCAAGGGCAAGGGCGGCTGCAAATCGGCCAGCCTCCGCTAGTCTTTAAGCGCAGGGGAGGGAGGCCCTCCGTCGGCTTCCCTCCCTTGCGTCCCCCCCCATGCCCGCGAATCCCTTCAACGGCTTCACCGACTACGGCGTCGGCATCGGGCTCCGCGTCCCGCACTACCAGCACATCCTCAGCCGCAAGCCGACCGTCGACTGGTTCGAGATCATTTCGGAAAACTTCATGGTCGACGGGGGCCGTCCCCTCCACGTCCTCGACCAGATCCTGGAACAGTACCGCGTCGTCCAGCACGGCGTCTCCATGTACTTCGGCTCCGCCGACAAGACCGACCGGGAACACCTCAAGCGCCTCAAGGCCCTCGTCAAGCGGACGAAGACGCCGTGGCTCTCCGACCACCTCTGCTGGGGCAGCGTCGACGGCACCTACACCCACGACCTCATCCCGATGCCCTACACCTTCGCCGCCGCCCGCCGGACGGCGCAGAAGATCCGGGAAGTCCGCGATTTCCTCGAAGTCCCCCTCGCCGTCGAGAACGTCAGCAGCTACGTCGAGTTCCACGCCTCGGAGATGACCGAGTGGGAATTCCTCAACGAGGTCGTGGAGAAAGCCGACTGCGGCATCCTCCTCGACGTGAATAATATCTACGTCTCCTCGATGAACCACCGCTTCGACCCCCGCGTCTACATCGACGCGATCGATCCCCGGCGCGTCGCGCAGATCCACATCGCGGGCCACTCCAAGTACGAGCGCTTCATCCTCGACACCCACGACCATCCCGTCTGCGATCCGGTCTGGAAACTCTACGCCCGCGCCATCGCCCGCGTCGGCCCGACGGCGACCCTGCTGGAGTGGGACGACCGCATCCCCTCCTTCGACGAAGTCCACGCCGAGGCCCAAAAATCGACCCTCTACCTTGATGCCAAAAAAAAGGAACAGGCCCTCGCCTAAATCCGGGGCGAAGCCCGACGCCCGCTCCCGGGCCGGACTGAGGGCTTTCCAGGCGACCCTGGCCGCCGCCGTCATGGCCCCGCTCTCCCCCGGCGGCACGCTGCGGCGCGGGACGGCGGCGGCGCGGAAGGCCCTCCCCCTCGTCAAACCGAACGACCGCCTCACCGCGCCGGAACGGCTCGAAATCTACAACATCCAATACTGGCTCCGCGTCCTCGACGCGCTGCGGGAGGATTTCCCCGCCCTCCGCGCCGCCCTCGGCGAAGCCCGCTTCGAGGCCCTGGCCCGGGCCTACCTCGCCGCGCGTCCTTCCCGCAGCTTCACCCTGCGCAACCTCGGCTCCGGCCTTCCCGATTTCCTCGCCCGTCCCTCCCACCGGAAGTGGACCACGCCCCACACCGCCCTCGCCATCGACCTCGCCCGGTACGAGTGGGCGCAGGTCGTCGCCTTCGACGAGGCCGAGCTGCCGCCCCTCGCCGTCGAAGCCCTGACCGGTGGGGAGAGCCCGAGCGATCCGGGCAAACTCCGCCTTCGGCTCCAGCCCCACCTCACGCTCCTCGCGCTGCGCCACCCCGTCGACGCCTTCGTCCTGGCCCTCCAGCACGACGACCGGCTCCGCAGCGAGGCAAGCAACGTCCGCATTGCGAAGAAAAAGAAAAGAGAGAGGAAGCCCAAGCGCCCCCCGCTCCCGAAGCCGGAGCCAACGTGGATCGCCGTCCACCGGTCGGACAACCTCCTCTACTCGAAGCGGCTCGACGCCGAGTCGTTCCGCCTCCTCTCGGCCCTCAATGCGGGACGCCCCCTGGCCCGCGCCTGCTCCGACGCCTTCCCCAAGCCGCTCCCGAAGCGGGCCCCGGAAGACGAGTTGGAACGCCGCAGCCGTGTCATCCGGGACGGCTTCCGCCTTTGGGGCGAGTTGGGCTGGTTGGCGAAGCGTGGCTTGACATAGCCATCTTTGTTGGCCATGTATGAAATCATGTCCCCCACCCTCACCGTCGCCTCCGCGAAGGATCATTTCTCCGAAGTCCTGGAGAAGGTCGAGGCCGGGGCCTCGATCCGCATCTGCCGCCGGGACAAGCCCGTCGCCGAGTTGCGTCCCATCCCGCATCCGGCGACCCCGGCGACCCTGGGCGACGTCGAGGGCTGGCTCGACGATGACGGCCACGCCGCCTTCGCCCGCGCCGTCGGCACCCTGCGCAAGGCCCGCTCCCGCAATCCGTTCGCCTGATTCCCGACGCCATGTGGCTATTGGACACGAACGTCCTGAGCGAGGTCATCCGGCTGCGCCCCGCCCCGGCTTTGATGAAAAGACTGCGCGGCATCGCCCCGGAGGACTGCCATTCCAGCATCCTCTGCCGTTACGAGATGCGCTACGGCGCGATGCTGCGGGACGACGGCCCCCTCTTCTGGTCCCGCCTCCAGACGCAGGTCCTCCCCCTCGTCCACTGGATCGAAGTCGATCCCCCCATCGCCGACCGCGCCGGGGCCCTCTGCGCCGAGTTGGAGCGCAAGGGAAAGCCGCTCGACCTCCACGACGTCCTCATCGCCGCGACGGCCTTCGAGCGGAACCTCACCCTCGTCACCCGGAACACGCGCCACTTCGCCCGCCTCACCGGGCTCCGGGTCGAGAACTGGTTCGAGTAGGGGCAGGGCCCGTTTTCTTCCTCCCCGCCTCCAGCTCCTTCTTCACGAAGGGGCCGGTCGGCGACTTCGCCACGGGGAGCTTCGCCAGGTCTTCCGGGGTCCCGGCGAAGACGATCTTCCCGCCCGCCTCGCCCGCGCCGGGGCCGAGTTCGAGGACGTGGTCGGCCTCGGCGATGACGCCGAGGTGGTGCTCGATGACGACGACGGTGTGGCCCATCTCGACGAGGCCGTGGAGGAGGTCGAGGAGGAGGCCGACGTCGGCGGGATGGAGGCCGATGGTCGGCTCCTCCAGCAGGAAGAGCTGCCGCGCCTCGACCGGCGCCCGGCTGCGGAGCCGCGTCTGGAGCGCCCCCTCCAGCGAGGCGGCGAGTTGCGTGATGAGCTTCAGCCGCTGCGCCTCGCCGCCGGAGAGGGTCGGGCTCGGCTGGCCGAGGGTGAGGTAGCCGAGGCCCGACTGCCGCAGGAGGTCGAGCGGACGCTTGAGCCGGGGCACCCCTTCGAGGAAGGCGGCGGCCTCGTCGATCCCCATCTGCAGGACATCGGAAATAGTCTTCCCGTTGAAAAGGACGTCGAGCGTCTCCGGCTTGTAGCGCGTCCCGCCGCACGCCTCGCACGGAAGGTGGACGGTGGGGAGGAACGGCATCTCCACCTTCACGCTCCCCTGCCCCAGGCAAGTCTCGCACCGGCCGGAACCGCTGTTGAAGGAGAACCGCGCCGCCGTGTAGCCGCGTTGCCGCGCGAGGGGCGTCGCCGCGAAGAGATTCCGCAGGCCGTCCATGAGGCCGAGGTAGGTCGCCGGGGTCGAGCGGGGCGTCTTCCCGATGGGCGAGGCGTCGATCTCGCAAAGGGCGGAAACCAACTCGAAGCCCGCGAGCTTCTTCCAGCGCGGATCGGCGGCGACCTTCCCCTTCTTCTTTTCCTTACTGAGCGCGGCCAAAACGGCGGGCTTCAGGACTTCGTGCAGAAGGGTGCTCTTCCCCGCGCCGCTCGGCCCGCAGAGGACGACCAACCGGCCCAGCGGCAGCGCGGCGTCGATCCCCTTCAGGTTGTTCGCCCGCGCCCCGGCGATCTTCAGCCACGCATTCTCCTTCCCGCACGGGCGGCGGGAACCGCGGACGGGATGGCACGGCGGATGGGCGAGGGCCATGCCGGTGACCGACTTCGGATCGGCGGCCAGCTCCTGCCACGTCCCCTCGGCGACGAGGTGACCGCCGTTGCGGCCCGCGCCGGGGCCGAGGTCGAGGATGCGGTCGGCGCGGCGCATCGTCTCCTCGTCGTGCTCGACGACGACGAGGGTGTTCCCCTTCGCCTTGAGCGCGTCGAGGGAATCGAGGAGCCGCTCGTTGTCGCGCGGGTGGAGGCCGATCGTCGGCTCGTCGAGGACGTAGAGGACGCCCTGCAGGTTGGAGCCGAGCTGCGCCGCGAGCCGGATGCGCTGCGATTCCCCGCCGGAGAGGGTCGTCGCCGAGCGGTCGAGGGTGAGATAGCCGAGACCGACCTCCTCCAGGAAGGAGAGCCGCTGTGCGATCTCCGGCACGATGTCCCGCCCGATGGCCGCGGCGCGGCCTTTCAGCCGCGCCTTGAGCGCGGCGAAGCGGGCCGCCGCCTCGGCGACGGTGAGGCGGCCCAGGTCGGGCAACGTCGGGCCGTCGTCGCCCTTCGCGAGGGAAAGCCGGACGACGCGGGCCAACGGATTGAGCCGCGCCCCGTCGCACGCCGAGCAGGGACGGGCGACGGTGGTCCCGTCGTCGTCCTCCTCGGCGCGGTCTCGGGCCGCCTCGATGGCGAGTTCCCGGGCCAGTTCGCCCTCCTCGTCCTCAAACGCCGACTTCGGCAAGTCGGCCAACGTACCGTAACCCTGGCAGGCGGGGCACCAGCCGTGCGGGGAGTTGAACGAGAAGAGCCGGGGATCGGGCTCCTCGAAGGAGCGGCCCGTGCCGGGGCAATAGAGGGCGGTGCTGTGGATCGTCTCGCGGCTCCGGTTGTCGATCACGGAGAAAGTCTCCCGGCCCAGCAGGAGCGCCGTCTCGACGAGGCGGCGGCGGTCGGCCTCCGGCTGCTTCTTCGAGAGGTTCCCTAGGACGGCGTCGATCGTGTGTTCCGTGAAGCGGTCGAGGGCCTTGAACTTCGCCGGATCGATCCACTTCCCGTCGACACGGAGGAAGGGGTAGCCCTTCTTCTGCGCCCACTTCGCCAGTTCCGTGTGGATGCCCTTGCGCGCCTTGATGAGCGGCGCCAGGAGCGTCAACTCGCCCGACTTCCGCAACTGCGCGTCGAGGCGGGCGAGGAGTTCGTCCGGGCTCTGCCGGACGGCGGCCTCGTCGGTCTCCGGGTCGTGGACGGTGCCGAGCTTTGCGTAGAGGAGGCGGAGGAACTGGTGGATCTCCGTGATCGTGGCGACGGTGCTCTTGCCGCCGCCCCGCGTCAGCCGCTGCTCGATGGCCACGGCGGGCGGGAGGCCCCGGACGGCGTCGACGGCCGGTTTCTCCATCTGGTCGACGAACTGCCGCGCGTAGGCGTTGAGGCTGTCGAGGTAGCGGCGCTGCCCCTCGGCGAAGAGGAGGTCGAAGGCGAGGGTCGATTTCCCCGAGCCGGAAAGGCCGGTGACGACGGTCATCTTGTTCCGTTCGATCGTCGTCGAAAGGTTCTTCAGGTTGTGGTGCCGCGCGTTCTCGATGACGATCCGGGTGTCGTTCGCCTGGGCCTTGCGGGGACCTTTCTTTGGCGCCAGCGCCTTCGGCCTCCGCCCCGCGAGGCGGTCGGCCAGGTAGGGGGCGGTGGCGCTCTTTCCCGCCGCGACGGCCTCGGGCGAGCCCTGAGCGACGAGCTTCCCGCCGCCCGCCCCGGCCTCGGGGCCCAGCTCGACGATCCAGTCGGCGGCGGCGATGACGTCGAGGTTGTGCTCGATGACGAGGACCGAGTCGCCCCGGTCGACGATCCGCTGGAGGAGGGCGAGGAGGAGCCGGACGTCGTCGAAGTGGAGGCCGGTCGTCGGCTCGTCGAGGATGAAGAGGCGGGTGCCGGGCAGCGACTCCGCCTTTTTCCCCTTCCTCTTTTTGACCGTCGGCGCGGGGGCCTCCTCTTCCTCCGACCCGCCCGCCCCGGCAAGGTGGGAGACGAGCTTGATCCGCTGCGCCTCGCCGCCGGAGAGGTGGCTCAGCGGCTGACCGAGGCGGAGGTAGCCGAGGCCGACGTCGGCGAGGAGACCGAGGATCGGGACGATGGCCTCATGGCGCGAGCGATGGAAGGCGTCGAGGTCGTCGGTCGGTTTGAAAAACACCAGGGCCTCGGCGGCGGTCATTCCGAGCAACTCGTCGACGTTCCTTCCCCGGTAGCCGATCCGCAGGACATGGGGCTGGAACCGTTTCCCGTCGCAGACGGGACAGGTGATGAAGACGTCGGCCAGGAACTGCATCTCGACCTTCTCCGTCCCGGAGCCGCCGCACCGGAGGCACCGTCCCATGCCGCCGTTGAAGGAGAAGGCCCCGGCGCCGAGGCCCTGCGCGGCGGCCTCCTCGGTCTGGCCCAGAAGTTCCCGGATCGGCCCCCAGACGCCGAGGTAGAGCGCGGGGTTGGAGCGCGAGGTGCGCGTCAGCGGCGATTGATCGACGCGGAGGACCTGGGAAAGGCGCGTGTGGCCGGTCAGCTTCCGCAGCGTGGGGGAGGAGGCGATGTCGGGCGTCGCCCCCTGCTCCTTCGCCGTCCGCTCCGCCAGGGCGAGGGTATCGTGGAGGACCTCGTGGACGAGGGTGCTTTTCCCCGAACCGCTAACGCCGGTGATCGCAACGAAGAGACCGAGGGGGAGTTCGAGGTCGAGGTCGGCGAGGTTGTTCGCCTTCGCCCCCTCGATCCGGAGGGCGTGGCCGGGCTTCGGCGCACGCCGCGCCTTCGGCAGCGGGATGGCCGTCTTTCCGTGGAGGTAACGGCCCGTGAGGGAGGGACCGTCGGCGGGGAGGTCGGCGAGGGGGCCGCAGTGGAGAACGGTGCCGCCCTGCTCCCCGCGCCCGGGGCCGAGATCGACGAGCCAGTCGGCGCGGCGCATCACGGCCTCGTCGTGCTCGACGAGGAGGACGGTGTTCCCCCGGTCGCGAAGCCGCTCGACGATGCCGAGGAGCTTCCCCGTGTCGCGCGGGTGGAGGCCGATGGTCGGCTCGTCGAGGACGAAGAGGGTGTTCACCAAATCGTTCCCGAGGCACGAGGTCAGATTCACGCGGGCGATCTCCCCGCCGGAGAGGGTCCGCGTCGCGCGGTCGAGGGTGAGGTAGCCGAGGCCGACGTCGCGGAGGTAGCCGAGCCGGAGGACGATCTCCCGGCGGAGCCGCTCGGAGGGCTCGTCCTCGGGGGAAATCGCGAGACCTTGCTCAAAGAGGGCGAAGGAGGCGTCGAGGGGGAGGCCGTTGATCTCCGCGATGGTGCGGCGGATGCCCTGCCGGTCGGTCACGCGGTAGAGGAGCGCCTCGGGCCGGAGGCGTGCCCCGCCGCACGCGGCGCAGGTCCGGTAGTCCCGGTAGCGGGAGAGGAGGACGCGGACGTGCATCTTGTAGCTCTTCGATTCGAGCCACCGGAAAAACCCCTTCACGCCGTACCAACGGCCCTGGCCGTAGGCCGTCTCCGGGTCCTCGTCGGCCTTGATTTCGCCCTCGATGACGAAGCGGCGATGGGCCTCGGAGAGGCGGGCGAAGGGGACGTCGAGGGGGACGTTCCGTTTCTTGCACGCGGCGAGGAGGTCGCGCTGGCTCTCCGCCATCGTCTCCCCCTGGAAGGCGCGGACGACGCCCTGGCGGATCGTGAGGGAGCGGTCGGGAAGCGCCCGCTCGTAATCGATCTCGACGGTCCGACCGAAGCCCCGGCAGACGGGGCAGGCCCCCGTCGGGTGATTGAAGGAAAAAAGGGCCGGGAGGGGATCGGGCACCGTCGCCCCGTCGTGCGGGCAGACGGCCTTCCGGCTGTAGCGGCGCTCGCTCTCCCCGAATACAAGGCGGACCTCCTCCTTGCCGTAACGGAGGGCGCTTTCCACCGCCTCGGCAAGGCGGGCCGTCTCCCCGACCTTCACCCGATCCTGGACGACGAGGAGTTCTTCCGCGACGGTCCCCTGCGGGTCCCCCTCGGCTTCGGCTAGGCGGACCGCCTTGCCTCCCTCCCAAATCCGAAGGAATCCCTGCGCGCCGAGGAAGGCGGCGGCCTCGCTCCGGGCCGTCCCCTTCGGGAAGGCGACGGGGAAGAGGACGTGGACCTCGCTTTCAGTACCGGCAGCCCCGGCGCCTTGGACGTCGGCGACGATCTCCCGCGCCGTCCAGGCGCGGATCGGCCTGCCGCACGTCGGGCAGTCGGGCCGGGCCAGACGGGGGAAGAGGAGCTTCAGGTGGTCGGCCACCTCGGTCATCGTGCCGACGGTGCTGCGGGAGGTGCGGACGGCGTTCGCCTGCTCGATGGCGATGGCGGGGGGAATCCCCTCGATGGAGTCGGCCTGCGGCTTGTCGACCCGGTCGAGGAACTGGCGCGTGTAGGGGGAGAAGGTCTCCACATAGCGGCGCTGCCCCTCGGCATAGAGCGTGTCGAAGGCGAGGGACGACTTCCCCGAGCCGGAGAGGCCGGTGACGACGGTCAGCGTCCCATGCGGGATATCGACGTCGATGCCCTGGAGGTTGTGGACCCGCGCGCCACGGACGGAGATACAGGAATAAGCCATGCGAGAGAGGGGCCGAAGGATAGCACGGCTTCGACGCTTCGCGAACAGCGCGAATTTTTTCATTGCAGAGGGAAATTTATTATTGCAAGTTAGTTGCATTATGAGATCCCGATTTGCTTTTGCTGCGGTCGCGACACTGGCCCTGGCGACTTCAGCGACGGCCACCCCTCTCCAGGTCGCCGCCTCGTTCCTGCCCATCGCGGCCCACGTCGCCGCCGTCGCGGGGGACAAGGCGATGGTCACCACCCTCTGCCCCGCCGGGGGCGATCCCCACGACTTCACCCCGACGCCGAACGCCTACCGGAACCTCGCCGCCGCCGACCTCCTTGTCGTGAACGGCTTCGGCGTCGAGGAATGGCTGACCATGGCCCAGGCGAAACTGGCGGGGAACCGGAAGAGCCACATCCTCGACCTCTCGCATGTCCCCGCCCTCCTCGCCGCGCGGACGCAGGGCGAGCTGATCGCCACCCAGGACGGCAATCCCCACGCCTGGCTCGACCCCGTCCTGGCCCAGGAACAGGTGAAGGCGATCCGCGACATGCTGAAGCAGCTCGACCCCGCCGACGCGCCCGCCTTCGAGGCGAACGCCGCCGCCTACCTGGCGCAGCTCGCCGCCCTCGACGCCGATTTCCGCGCCCTCTTCGCCTCGCTTCCGGCGTCGCGGAAGGAACTCTTCACGCTGCACGACGCCTTCCCGTGGTTCGCCTCGCGCTACGGCCTCCACTACCTGGGCTGCGTCGACACCTTCCCGGAGCGGGACCCCGGCCCGCAGCGGATCGCCGCGCTGATCGGAAAGTTGCGGGCCGCCCACGTCGGCACCGTCTTCGCCGAATCGGGCTACTCGCCGAAGCTCCTCAACCAGATCGCGACGGAGAGCGGCGCCGTGGTGACCGAGCTCGACACCCTCGAAGTCGCCGAGGAAGGGCCCGTCGGGGCCGACGCCTACCTCATCCGGATGCGCGCCAACCTTGAAACCCTCCGCAAGGTGTGGACAATGCCGTCCAAGTGAACATGCCCCCGCCCCGCCCCGCCTGCGGCTGCTCCGACTGCGGGGAGGTTCTCCCCTTCTCCCATCCCGTCCGCGCCGCGCTGACGTCGGATCGGGTCCTCCTGCGGTTGGAGAACGCGGGCATCCGCTATCCGGGCAGCGGGGAGTGGGCCGTCCACGGCGTGGATCTGGAGATCGGCTCCGGGGAGATCGTCGCCCTCATCGGACCGAACGGCGCGGGGAAGACCTCCCTCCTCCGCGTCCTCGCCGGATTGCAGCCCCTGGCCGAGGGAAGCCTCGCCCGGCTCCGCCCCCTCCGCGTCGGCTACGTCCCGCAATACCAGGCCTTCGACCGGAACCTCCCCGTCTCCGTCCTCGAATTCCTCTCGCTGAAGTTCCAGCAGGAGGAACGGGGCTGGCGCCGGTTCCTTCCCATCGGGCGGGGGAAGAACGAAGAGAAGGCCCTGGCCCTCCTCGGCGAATTGGGTGTCGCCGCCCTCGCCCGCCGCCCCCTCGGCTCCCTTTCCGGCGGGGAGATGCAGCGCGTCTTCATCGCCTACAGCCTCCTGGGCGATCCCGCCCTCCTCCTCCTCGACGAGCCGATGACCGGCGTTGACATCAAAGGCGGGAGCCTCTTCCGCGACCTCCTCCTCGACCTCCGCGTCCGGCGCGGCCTGGCCATCGTCATGGTCTCCCACGACCTCCACATGGCGGGCGGCGTCGCCGACGTCGTCGTCTGCCTCAACCGCCACGTCTGCGCCGTCGGCACCCCCGCCGAGGTGCTGCAGGATCACGTCCTGGCCGGGGTCTATGGGGACAAAAAGCCCGTGGGGGCGGCTTCCATGACAACATCATGAACGGCCACGACCTCCTCGGGCTCTGGCAGTTCCCCTTCGTCCGGCACGCCCTCCTCTCCGCCCTCCTCCTCGGCCCGGCCTGCGCCTATCTGGGCGTCTTCATCACGTTGCGCGGGATGTCGTTCTTCAGCGACGCCCTCGCCCACGCCGCGCTGACCGGCGTCGCCATCGGGTTCCTGTTGCAGACGGTCTGGCCGGGGCTGCCCCTCCTCCCTGTCGTCCTCCTCTTCAGCCTCCTGCTGGCGGCGGCGATGGCCCGGATCGCGGAGAAGACGACACTGCGGCCCGACGCCATCATCGCCTTCTCCTTCACCGGCAGCGTCGCCCTCGGCGTCGCCGTCCTGAGCAAGCTGGGGAAATACCGCCTCCTCGACGGCCTCCTCTTCGGCGACATCTACGCCTCCGGCACCGCCGACCTCTGGGCCGAGGCCGCCCTCGCCCTCGCCCTCTTCGCCTTCCTGGGCTGGAACCGGCGGGCCTACCTGCTGGGCATCGTCCAGCCCGACCTGGCCCGCGTCGAGGGCCTCCCCGTGGCGCGGCTGAACCTCCTCTTCGCCCTCGTCGTCGCGGCGACGGTGACGGTCTGCATCAAGATGCTGGGGACCCTCCTCCTCAGCGGCCTCATCGTCATCCCCGCGACCGCGGCGCGGCTGGTGGCGAAGAACTTCGCGCAGCTCACCGTCCTAACCATCGCGCTGGGCGGCACTGCGGCGCTGGGAGGCATCGTCCTGTCCTGCACGTTCGACCTCCCCGCGGGACCGTCGATTATTTTGCTGAATATCGCGCTGCTGCTGGGGTGCAGGGCGGTGGGGAGCCGCAGGGGTTAAGGCACCCCGAGTCGCGACCCTTAGAAACTGTTTAGAATCTCCGGCGGGCCGCGCCGGCGGGGCTACGCCCCACCCCCTAGGCCGCGACTGACGCCGCATATCTTGATGATACGCAAGGA
>CAISZB010000108.1 GCA_903889845.1 uncultured Verrucomicrobium sp.
GCCAGTCAGTTTTCCCCTTCGGGTACTTTGCGCTATCGCGCAGGCAGTCCCAGCCCCGAAGGGCCGCACCACATTCCTCCTTTCCCCCCAGCCCCCCCTTCGCCATGCTCTGCGCGAAATGACCACCGGCCCCGTCCTCCTCATCGGCTACGGCTACCTGGGCCGGGAAGTCGGTGCGGCGCTCCTCCGGCGCGGCGTCCCCGTCACCGCGTGGACGCGGAGCGGCACCCTTCCCAACGACGACGGCAAGGTCGCCCATCCCCTCCTCTCCTCCCACGGCGGGGACGTCGCCGATCCGGCGGCGTGGCAGGGCCTGCCGACCCACTTTTCCGCCGTCCTCCACGCCGCCTCCTCCAGCCGGGGCGGGGTCGAGGCCTACCGCTCCGTCTTCGTCGAGGGCGTCGGACGGATCGCCGCCCACCTCCCCGCCGCCCGCCTCCTCCTCGTCTCCTCCACCTCCGTCTACGCCCAGTCCGACGGCCAGACCGTCACGGAGGACTCCCCCGCCGAGCCGACGACCGAGACCGGCGGCCTACTCCGCGCCGCCGAGGAAGCCGCCCTGGCCCGCTTCGGGGAACGCGCCGCCATCCTCCGCTCCGCCGGGATCTACGGCCCGGGCCGGGGCGTCCTCTTCTGGCGCTTCCTGGCCGGCGAAGCCGTGATCGAGGGCGAGGGGAAACGGTGGATGAACCAGATCCACCGGGACGACCTCGCCGCCGCCGTCCTCCACACCCTCGACCACTCGCTCTCCGGCATCTACAACGCCGCCGACGACGCGCCCGCCACTCACCTCGATTACTACCGCTGGCTCGCGGAACGGACCGGGAAACCCCTCCCCCCCTTCGGACCGGTCCCGACGACCCGGAAGCGGGGCCTGACCGACAAGCGCGTCTCCAACGCAAAGCTCCGTGCCACCGGCTGGGCGCCGAAATACCCCGACTTCCGCGCCGGACTCGACTCCGAATTAAAGAAGCTTTAAAAAGGTCGCCTCATGCCCGAAGCCGCCCTCATCGACGGAAAGCAGATCGCCGAGGCGATCCACAACGAAACCCGCGCCCGCGTCGCCGCGCTGAAAGCGCGGGGCGTCGTCCCCGGCATCACCTTCGTCCGCGTCGGGGAAGACCCCGCCTCCCAGGCCTACGTCCGCATGAAGGAAAAAAAGGCCCTGGAACTGGGCATCGACTCGCAGACGATCATCCTTCCCGCCGCCACGCCGGAGGCCGAGCTCCTCGCCCTGCTGGAAAAGCTCAACGCCGATCCCGCCGTCCACGGCATCCTCGTCCAGGCCCCGCTCCCCCACCCGATCTCCGAGACCCGCGTCTTCTCCACCGTCGACCCCCGGAAGGACGTCGATGGCTTCCACCCGGCCAACGTCGGCAAGCTCCTCCTGGGAGACACGACCGGCTTCCGCCCCTGCACCCCCGCGGGCGTCCACGAGCTCCTCATCCGCAGCGGCGTCGAGACGAAGGGGGCCGAAGTCGTCGTCCTGGGCCGGGGCAACATCGTCGGGAAACCGATGGCCGCGATCCTCCTGCAAAAGGCCCCCCACGCCGACGCCACCGTCACCCTCGTCCACTCCCGCAGCCGGAACGTCGCCGAGACCTGCCGCCGCGCCGACATCCTCATCGCCGCGATGGGCCAGGCCGAATTCGTGAAGGCCGACATGGTGAAGCCCGGAGCCGTCGTCATTGACGTCGGCGTCAACCGCGTCGACGATCCCTCCGACAAGCGGGGCTACCGGCTCGTGGGCGACGTCGCCTTCGCCGCCGTCCGGCAGGTCGCCGGGAAGATCACGCCGAACCCCGGCGGCGTCGGCCCGATGACCATCGCCCTCCTGATGAGCAACACCGTCCGCGCGGCGGAAAGCCTCACGCAGTAGATTCTCCCTTCATCCGGCGTAGGATCTCCGCCTTCTCCGCCTCGCCGAGGTCGGAGATCGCCACCCGCTTCGTCCGAGACTTCTCCCCGCTCACGAGGCGGAACCGGGAGGCGCGGAGGCCGAGGGCCTCGGCCAAAAAATCGATCAGCGCCGCATTCGCCTTCCCATCGACGGCGGGCGCGCGGACCTTCACCTTGAATCCTGCCCCATGGACCCCGGCCAACTGGTTCCGCCCCGCATTGGGGACGACGCGCAGGTCGAGGAAAAGCGGATCGGCCACGGACGGAGGGAAAAATCAGCGCCCGGCGCGGCGGCTCGAACGGATGAGCGCGTCCTGCATCGTCCCCCGGTCGCCCTTCACCCGCATCACATGGATCCGGGTCAGGTCGCCCCGCAGGCTCGCGGCGGGATCTTCCAGGAGCGGATTGCGCCGCTTCGGGACCGCGGGAGCGACGTCGCGGATCAGCGCTTCCTTCGTCTGCCTCACCGTGGCAAGCCATTCCCCGATGGCCCGCTCGCCCCTTCGACCGGCCGCAAAGACGCTCTCCTTGCCGTCATCGACGACGGCACGGCAGGTCTGGCGGATTTCTTCGGCTAATTGACTCAGCGATTTCTGCTGTTTCTGCTGCAGCGACTCAATCGACGGCATGGCAACCTCCTGTGGTGCATATTTCTTACGGCACAACTCACAGGGAACACCTTCGCGTCCCCCCCTTATTATGAACTTAAAGCTAAGCCGACTTTCCGGGTACGCAAACCTGGATCGCGGGAACTATTTAAAAAAGTGAGACTTTTTAAGTGCAAGCACTTAAAAAGTCCAAGATTATCGGCCCTTCGGGACCGGGGAGCGGACCCGTCTGGGTCGCGACGGACGCACGTTGTAGGCTTCTGAGGGGTGCCCCC
>CAISZB010000109.1 GCA_903889845.1 uncultured Verrucomicrobium sp.
AAGGCGAGGATGAGGCCGAGGAGGAGGGAGAGGAGGAGGCCGACCGACATGACGACGACGAGGATCTTGAAGGCGTGGGTGGCGTAGGTGTGGGGGCCGGGGAGGGGATAGTATTGGTCGACGTGGATGGTGGAGAGTTTCTCGATCCAGCTTTGACCGAAGCCGAGGCCCTTGTTTCGGTCGGGGGTGACGGTCTGCCACCAGCCGGTGACGGTGAAGAGGAGAAGGAGGGGGGCGAAGAAGACGCCGAGGTAGAGGTGGAGGCGGCGGAGGAGTTTCATTCGACGGGGATCAGCTTTTATAGAGGGAGGCGACCTGGTCGGCGTAGCCGTTGTAGGGGAGGGTGGGGATGCGGAGGTCGTCGTTCCCGATGTCCCGCTCGGTTTCTTGGGACCAGCGGGGGTGGGGGACGCGGGGATCGACGTTGGAGAGGTAGCTGTATTCGTCGGGGGCGAGGTCGTTCCAGAAGGTGGGGGGCTGCTGGGCGACGAATTCGATGGAGACGATCGACTTGGGGCTCTTGTAGCCGTACTTCCACGGGACGACGACGCGGAAGGGGGCGCCGTGCTGCATGGGGAGGGGTTTCCCGTAGACGCCGGTGACGCCGAGGGTGAGGTCGTGCCGGGCCTCGTCGAGGCGGAGGCCTTCGTAGTAGGGCCAGGGGAAGCTCGTGTCCCGCTGGCCGGGGGCGTGCTTCGGATCGTTGAAGGAGACGAAGCGGAGGTGGCGGGCGGCGGAGAGGGGCTTGCAGTAGTCGATGAATTTTGCGAAGGGGAAGCCGTCCCACGGGACGACCATCGACCAGCCTTCGACGCACCGCATCCGGTAGATCCGTTCCTCGGCGGGGAACCGCGCCATCAGGTCCTCGATGCCGATGGAGAACGGTTTCTCGACGAGGCCGCCGACGGTGATCGTCCACGGATCGGTCGGGAACCCGGCGGCGAGGCGGGCGACGGAGGCCTTGTCCGTGGTGAATTCGTAGAAGTTGTTGTAGCGCCCGGCGACGGCGGCGGGGGTGAGGCGGCGGTCGGCGAGGGGGGGGAAGGCCGGGTTCAGTCTCGGCGCGTAGGGGGACTTGGCCGGGGCGACCGGATCGGCGGCGGAACCGAGGAGGGGGAAGGCCGAGGCGAGGGAGAGGGCGCCGAGACCCTGGCCGACGCCCTTGAGGAATTTCCTCCGTCCCAGGAAAAGCGCCTCCGGGGTTGGGGTGACCCGCGGTTCGGGGAGGCGGCGTTTCATGGCGTCAACCTACTCGTCCTTGGCGTAGTCCGCAAATGCCGTCGGCGATGGCCTGGGCCATCTGCTGGCGGTAGTCGGGGTCGAGGATCCGCTTCGATTCGGCGGGGCTGGTCAGGTAGCCGCCCTCGACGAGGATGCAGGGCCAGCGGTTGTGGTGGAGGACGTAGAGGCAGTGGGACTGGACGCCCCGGTCGTCGTCCGGGTGGAGGTGGCGGACCATGCAGCGGTGGACGGCCCAGGCGAGGGCGCGGCTGCTGCCGCCGGTGTAGTAGATGGTGGTGACGCCGTCGGCGTGGCTGGCGCGGTAGGCGTCGAAGTGGATGCTGACGAAGATGGCGTCCCGGGCCCGGTTGGAGATGGCGGACCGCTCCGGCAGGGGAATGAAGGTGTCGTCGGTCCGGGTCATGACGACCTCGTAGCCCGCCGCCTCCAGGATTTTCTGGAGCCGGAGGCCGACGTCGAGGGTCATCGTCTTCTCGGCGATCCGCTGGCCTGGGATGCCGCCGCGGTCCTGCCCGCCGTGGCCGGGATCGACGATGACGGTGGAGAAGGCGGCGGCGCGCGGGGCGGTCAGGAGGAGACCTGCCCCGAGAAAAACGGAGCAAAGCAGGAAGGCGAGCTTTGACATGATGTGGCTTATTTTGGCGCGCATCCTATTTAGCGTGCCGGGCCTTGAGCAAGGCCAAAGATCGGGCGGGATTGACGAGGAGGATGCGGGGATTGGAGGGGGAGGGATCGGCCCCGTCCCGGATCAGGCCGATGAGGTCGATGGGGGTGAGGTTGGGGTCGACGGCGAGGAGCTTCGCGGCGAGGTTGGCGGCGTTGGGGGAGGCCATGGAGGTGCCGGAGAAGGGCATGACGCTGCCGCCCGGGATCTTGCTCTTCACCTCGAAGCCGTCGGCGTAGACGGCGACGTTCTGGCCGAAGCTGGTGAAGGAGGTTTCGTCCCCGGCCTGGTCGACGGCGCCGACGGTGAGGAGGTTCGGGAGCTGGAAGGAGGAGGGGATGACCTCGTCGAAGGCGACGTCGTTGTCGGAGTTTCCGGCGGCGGTGACGAAGAGGATCTCCGGCGCGCTGCGGAGGGCGGCGAGGAGGCCGGCGCGGTCGATGTCGAAGATTTGACGCGCCAGCTTCGCCCGCGCGGCG
>CAISZB010000110.1 GCA_903889845.1 uncultured Verrucomicrobium sp.
CGCCAGGATTCCCCCCGAGATGAGGAGACGGGCGGCGAGGCCGAGCCGCTGGCGGAGCTGGGAGAAATCCATCGAATCAGGGTAGGGATTCGGCGGGGTTTGGCAAGGCGCCTAAGCCGCTCGGGGTGAAGCGGATTTGAGGGCCTCCCACGCCTCCCGGCTGGCGACGACGTCCTCGACCTTCGTTCGGGGGGAGAGTTCCAGGACCTCGATGCATCCCTCCGGCAGGAAGGGGACCAGCTCCGGGAAGGGGATCGCGGTGGCGGGGGAGAGGGGGAGGTGGTCGCGGTCGGGCGGGGTGCAGTCGTGGATGTGGCAGCCCAGGAGGCGGGGCCGGCGGCGGGCAAGGGTCTCCGCATGGTCGTGCCAGCCCAGGTAGGCCTTCCGCTGGGCGTGGCCGAAGTCGTGCCAGTAGCCGACGACTTCCGGCGGGAAGTCGGCGAGGCAGGTCTCCATCTCGATCTCGTCGGGGAACTCCCCGTAGTCTTCCCGACACTCGAAGCCGAGGCGGAGTCCACGCTCCTGCGCGGCGGCGACGAGGGTCTCCAGGCAGGGACGGACGCGCCCGTAGACGGCGGGGAAGGCCTTGCGCCGCGCGGCGACGGCGGCGAGCTTCGCCTGCGTGTAGTCGCGCTTCAGGTAGCGGCCGTCCTCCCATAATCCGGCCAGCTTCCGGGAGATGCCGCGCCGGGGTTCGGCCTCCGCCCGGCCCAGGTGGAGGACGACGGCGGGCGCGCCGACGCGGACGGCGAAGTCGAACGTCTCCAGCGTGTGCCGGACGGCGAGGGCGCGGGTGGAGGGGCGTTCGTCGCTGAACTCGAAGGCGTTCGGCGAGGGGCGGCGGACTTCGAGGGGGACGGGACAGAAATTATGGACGGAGGAGAGGGCGACGATCCCCTCCCGCACGGCGTCGACGATGCCGGGACAGAGGCTGTAGCGGACCGCGTGGCCCAGTTCCGCGCGGGAAAAGCCGAGGGAGGCGATCTCCTCCAGCATCGCCTTCCCGTCCTTGTGGCGGGAGGAGTTCCACGCGGTGGAGAGGGAGACGGAGGGCATGGGAGTAGAATGGTCGGGGGAGCGCGGGAGGGCAATCTTTCAGGAGATTCTGCGCGGGTTTTGAGATGAAGCAGACATCTTTGGTATCCAGACGGAGGTGTTGACTTAACGACATATGTCGTTTATTGGCTATTCCCATGAGTACCCTCCTTCACCTCGATTCGAGCCCCCGGGGCGACCGTTCTATCAGCCGCAGCCTGACCCGCGACTTCGTTGAAGCCTGGAAAGAAGCCCATCCGGGAGCCTCGGTGATTTCACGCGACCTCGGACACGACCCGCTTCCCTTCGTCTCCGAAGAATGGGTCGCCGCCGCCTTCTCCCCCGCGCCGACGCCCGCAGAGCAGGCGACCCTGGCGCTCTCGAACACGTTGATCGACGAGCTGCTGGCCGCCGACCGCTGGGTCCTCGGCCTCCCGATGTTCAACCTCTCCGTACCCGCCGCCTTCAAGGCGTGGATCGATCAGATCGTCCGCGTCGGGCGCACCTTCGGTTTCGGCGCGAACGGTCTGGAGGGGTTGGTGAAGGGAAAGAAAGTGACCGTCATCGCGGTGAGCGGCGGCGTCTACCGCCCCGGGACACCCTATGAGGCCTACAACTTTCAGGAACCCTACGTCCGCGGCATCCTCGGCTTCATCGGCGTCACCGACGTCGAGTTCATCGTCGCCGACGGGGTCAACGACGTGAACTTCGGCAAGATCGACCGCGCCTCCTACCTCGCCCCGATCCGGGAGAAAGTCGTCGCCTCCGCGAAAGCGTAACGGCTACGCCAGCCTCTCCCCGCGCGCGGCGTGCAGGATGCGGTACCAGCTCACGCGGTCCAGGTCGATCTCGTCGGCCTTCGCAGCCTCCTTCATCGCCTCGGGACGGACGGTGCCGACGATCGGGATGATGCCGCTCGGATGGCGCATGAGCCAGGCGAGGAGAACCGCCAGCGGCGTCGTGCCGTAGGCCCCCGCGATCTCGCCCAGCACGGGCCGGAGGCGGCGGCAGGCGGCGGCGATGTGGGGATCGGAGGGCGGCGCGACGGCCGCGGCCTCGGCAGCGGAAAGGAGCGCGTAGGAGAGGCGTCCCCCGGCGAGGGGGCTCCAGGCCAGCGGCACCATCTTCTTTTCCAGGCACTGGTCGAGGGTCCCGTCCTCGAAGGTATCGAGGCGGAGGAGATGGATCTCGACCTGATTCGAGACGAGGGGGAACGGCAGGGCGCTCTGGATGGCGTTGACGAGGGAGGGACGGAAATTGCTGACACCGAAGTAGCGGACCTTCCCGGCCTTGTGGAGATCGACCATCGCGGCGGCGATGTCGGCGGGATCGGCCAGCCAGTCGGGACGATGAAGCTGGTAGAGATCGATCCGGTCGACCTTGAGGCGCTGGAGGGAGCCGTCGACCGACTCGCGGATATACTTGCCCTCGAAGTCGTAGCGGTGAACCAGGCCCGGCTTTTTTCCAGTGTCGCGAATACCGCACTTCGTGGCGACGACGAGTTGCTCCTTCCACTCGGGATGCTTGTCGAGGGCGAGGCCGTGGATCGTCTCGCACGTGGTATCGCCGTAGATGTCGGCGTGGTCGATGAAGACATAACCGGCATCGACCGCCGCCTCCAGGATGCGGATGCCGCCTGCGATCGCCGCGGCATCGATTTTCTCGCGGTCCCACGTGCCGGAGATCCGCATCGCGCCGTAGCAGAGGCGGTTCACTTTGAGGTCGGTCTGACCGAAGGGAATAAGCTTCATAAAAGACGATGATGGCAATATTTTTTCAGGAGGGAATCCGAAATTAACCGCATACCCGGGGGGATCGGCTCTCCGGGATTGGCTCCCGCCCATCCTATGCCGTTTCCCCTTTGGGTCTTTGTCGCTACCGCGACGGGATTGGCTCCCGCCCATCCTATGCCGTTTCCCCTTTGGGTCTTTGTCGCTACCGCGACGGGATTGGCTCCTGCCCATCCAATTCAGTTTTCCCTTTAGGTCTTTGTCGCTACCGCGACGGGATTGGGGAGCGGACCCCGGTGGGTCGTGACGGACGCACGTTGTAGGGCTCCCCCATGGCGATTCCTCCCAAGGAGGTTCGATTCAGCGGAGGAGAACTCTCCTTGGGAGAAGGGCCTGTAGGAACGCGTCCTTCTCCCCGCGACCCCCCTCCCCCCCCCGTTCCGTGTCGCTTTGACTTTGCATGAGGGTCGTCCATGCTGGGGGCTTCGCTTTTGCCGCATCGCATGGCTTCCTCCCGCCCCTCCCCCGTTTCCGCTTCCCCTGCCGCGGTGCCTGTTCCTCCCGGGATCGATTTCGGCGCGTGGTTCGGCCATGCGGAGTTCGCTGCGGCCCGGAAGGCGATTCTGGGCTTGGGCGCGGGCCGGAAGAAGGGGGCGGCTCCGGCCTGTTTTTCCCTCGCCGCCGTGCCGGGCGCGGCGCAGGGCTTCGTCGCGGCGGGGCTGATGGAGGGGTTGGGGCGGCCCGTCCTCGTCCTCGCCCCCGGGGCGCGGTCCCAGGAGGAGTGGGCGGGCGATTTTGAGGCGTGGTCGGGCGACGGCCAGGGCCGCGCCGTACTGCGGATGCCGGAGGTCGAGCCCCGCGTCGGGGAGGCGCTCCCCGATCCGAACCTGGCGGCGGAGCGCCTCGCCATCGCCCGCCGCCTCCAGCGGGAGGCCGGAGAGAAGAGAACGCCTCCGGTGGTCGTCGCGACGCGCGC
>CAISZB010000111.1 GCA_903889845.1 uncultured Verrucomicrobium sp.
ACATCAGGTCGAAGTCGCGGATCACTTCCTCCAGCGAGGGGAAGAACGGCCCGCCCGAGGTCCGGGGACGGAACGGCCCGTAGGTGACGCCCTGGAGGACGAATTTGCGGTCCCCCTCAAAGAAGAACTTTGCCCGCACCTCGATGCGGGGCAGGGCGGGGAAAGCCTGGACCGATCCTTCGGCAGCAGGCGAACTCTGGGGCGAACTCATGGGAATAGACTCTCTGGAATAGGGGGGGTTACATGAAAAAACAACTCCCAATGGGGGAGGTGTGGTCTACATTCCAGGAAAAGGAGTCCCCCCCATGCCCTACGTCAACATCAAGATCACCCGGGAGAACGCCACGGCGGAGCAGAAAGCCCGCCTTATCGCCGGGGTCACCGACCTGCTGAAGACTGTCCTGGGGAAGAACCCTGCCACCACCGTCGTCGTCATCGACGAGGTCGAGACGGATAATTGGGGGATCGGCGGGGAGTCGGTGACGGTGCGGCGGAAGAAGGGGATGTGATTTCCAAGGAGGTTGACAGGCGCACGCTTTGGCGTACGCTTTGGACGTGACCACTCTTCCCGCCACGAAGGCTCGCGGCTCCCTCTATGCCCTGATCGATCAGGCTGCGGCCTCCCACGAGCCGATCCAGATCACCGGGAAGCGAGGCAACGCCGTCCTCGTTTCCGAGGAGGATTGGAGCTCGATCCAAGAGACGCTTTACCTCCTCTCGATCCCCGGCATGCGGGAATCGATCAAGAAGGGGCTCAAGACTCCCGCGAAGGAGTGTGCGGCGTCCCTCAAGTGGTGAGGGCTCCGTGTCCTGGAAGCTGATTTACACGAAGCAGGCGCAGAAGGATGCCAAGAAGCTGGCTTCGTCGGGGTTGAGGTCCAAGGCGGAGGCGTTGCTCGAAATCCTGGCCGTCGATCCCCTCCGCACGCCGCCTCCGTTTGAGAAATTGGTCGGCGATCTGGCCGGAGCCTATTCCCGGCGGATTAATATCCAGCACCGCTTGGTCTACCAGATTTTGGAAGAGAGCCGCACGGTGAAGGTGTTGCGGCTGTGGACGCATTATGAATGATTCCTCGGACGAATAGAGCGTTGCTTGCCTCGAAGAGGAGCGGTGGAGATGGCTTTGAAATTATAGGCCGTTTGAAAGAGCGGCATTTGTCTTTCCTTCGAAAGCTAATTTTTCGTTCTCCATGATTTTGCTGGAGATGCGGATATCAATGCCTTTTTTTAGAAAATCGATTCCACCGATTGTTGTTATTCCATTTAAGATGATCACAAGACTTTGCGGTCCTGAGACTCCTGAGTCGCCGGACCATAAAGAGATTTGAAAACCCCGTGACCTTGTCGGATGGCGGATTTTCGGTAAGATTGTCTACTCCGCGCTGTGCGCACGGCCCCAATAGAGATCGAGTTTCTTCGTCAGGAAAAATCCTGCAGTCGCGTCCCCCCTACGCCGTCGCGCTGAGGTTGTGCCCCGTGGCGGCCTTCTCGATGGATTGAACCTGGCCTTGTGCGGTGTAGGTCGTGGTGGGGGAGACCTTCGGGACGGAGTTGGCCTCCGCCTGGCGCTGGATCGTCGCCTTCGCGGTGTTTTCCTTGGCGCGTTGGGCGGCGGTCTGCTGGGCCTGGGTGGGGGGCTTTCCGTTGTGGGTCTGGTCGGTCGAGATCTGCGCATCGACGGAGGTCTGCGTACGGGGCTGGGAGGGCCTCTCGTACCCGGTGCCGGAGCGGATCGTACCCGTATGGATGATCGTCGACATACCCTTTTTGGAAGATAGCGTACTTTTTTGGACTTGGCGACCCTTGTCTTGCGCTTCGATTCACACTAGGTTTTGCGAAATGTCCTCCCTTTCCCGTCCTGAACTCCTGGCCCCCGCCGGGAACTGGGAGTGCGCGCGGGCGGCGGCGGCGAACGGGGCCGACGCGGTCTACTTCGGCCTCCCCCGGTTCAACGCCCGGCTGCGGGCCGACAACTTCACGCTGGAGGAACTGCCCCGGGTCGTCGCCTGGCTTCACGAGCGGGGGGTGCGGGCCTACGTGACGATGAACACGCTGGTCTTCCCTGCGGAGCTGCCCGACGCGGAGCGGTTCCTCCTCGCCCTCCAGGCGGCGGGGGTCGACGCGATCATTGTTCAAGACCTCGGCCTCGTCGCGCTGGCGCGGGAGGTGGCCCCGGACGTCGAGGTCCACGCCTCGACGCAGATGACGATCACCTCGCCCGAGGGGGCCCGCTTCGCCGCCACCCTCGGCGTCACGCGGGTGGTGCTGGCGCGGGAGATCTCGATGCGGGACATGGCCCGCTTCCGGGACGAAAGGAACGAGGGGCTGCCGCCGCTGGAGGTCTTCGTCCACGGGGCGCTCTGCGTCGCCTATTCCGGCCAGTGTCTGACGAGCGAGTCGCTGGGCCAGCGGAGCGCGAACCGGGGGGAATGCGCCCAGGCGTGCCGCCTCCCCTACGGGCTGGTCGTCGACGGGGAGGCGCGGGACCTGGGCGACCGGGCCTACCTCCTCTCCCCGCAGGACCTGGCCGCCGTCGCCGAGGTGCCGCGCCTCATCGGCCTGGGCATCGCGAGCTTCAAGATCGAAGGCCGCCTGAAGGCCCCGGAGTATGTCGCCGCCGTCTGCCAGGTTTACCGGAAGGCCATCGATGCGGCGCTGGAAGAGCAGGAGGGCGCGATCACGGAGACCGACCGGCGGAAGCTGGAACTGACGTTTTCCCGCGGCCTCTTCTCCGGCTGGATGCACGGGGTCAATCACCAGGAGCTGGTCCACGCCCGCTACTCGAACAAGCGCGGCCCCCTCGTCGCCCGCGTCCGGAAGGCGCTGCCCGAGGGGGAGATCGAGGTGGAGTGGACCGGCGAGCCGCTCCGGGCCGGGGACGGCCTCCTCTTCGATTCGGGCGGCGACCAGAACCGCCAGCAGGGGGGGCGCATCTGGGCCGTGGCGGGGCGCGACGGGACCCGTCTTTCCTTCGAGCGGGGCCGGATCGACACCGCCCGCCTCCGCCCCGGCGACGCCGTCTACCAGACCGACGATCCCCGCCTCGATGCCGCGCTGCGGAAGACCTTCGCCCGCGATCCGGACCCGCAGAAGCGGACGGTCTCCTTCTCCGTCGCGGGCCGCGCCGGGGAGCCGCTGCGACTGGAGGCCACCCTCGACGGCACCTCTCATCGCATCGCGCTCCAGTCGGCCGTCCCGCTCGACGCGGCGCGGAACCGGCCCCTGACCGAGGCCGGTTTGCGGGATCCGCTGGGCCGCTTGGGGGAGACCCCCTTCGTCCTCGGCACCGTCCGGTGCGCCCTCGAAGGGGAGACGATCCTTCCCGTCAGCGAGTTGAACCGCCTCCGGCGCGAGGCGGTCGCGGCGTTGGAGAAGGCGGCGCAGGGGAAGCCCGCCGTCCCCCGTTCCGGCGTGCCCGCGCTGGCGCGGCTCCTTCCCGCCGTGCCGCGCCTCCCCGTCCCGCCCGCCCCGGCGGAGCTGGGCGTTCTCTGCCGGACGCTGGAGCAGATCGAGGCGGTGCTCGACGCCGGGTTGCCCGCCCTCCGGATCGACGCCGACTTCGAGGACATCCGCCGCTATAAGGAAGCCGTGGCCCTGGTGCGCGACCGGAAGGCGGAGGGAATCACGATCTGGCTCGCCACGCCCCGCATCCAGAAGGCGGCGGAGCAGGGCTTCTTCAAGCTGATCGAGAACGCCGCGCCCGACGGCGTCCTGATCCGGAACCTCGGCGCCCTGGACCATTTCAAATCCTCCCCGCTGCGGCGGCGCGGCGATTTTTCCCTCAACGTCGCCAACGCCCTCACGGCGCAAATCCTGATGCGTCCCGAGTGGGGCCTGGAAAGCGTCGCCCTTTCCTACGACCTCAACGCGCGGCAGGTGGAGGACCTCCTCCGCTCCGCCCCGCCGGAGTGGTTCGAGGTCGTCCTCCACCAGCACATGCCGATGTTCCATATGGAGCATTGCGTCTTCGCCGCCTTCCTCTCGGAGGGGAAGGACCACACCGACTGCGGCCGCCCGTGCGACCGGCACCGGGTCGCCCTTCGGGACCGCGTCGGGATGATCCACCCCGTCGTCGCCGATGTCGGTTGCCGGAACACCGTTTTCCACGGGCGGGCGCAGAGCGGGGCCTCCTATTCGAGCGCCTTCCGTGCCGCCGGGGCGCGCAGGTTCCGCGTCGAGCTGCTCCACGAGGACGGGCCGTCCGCCCGTGCGATCTGCACCGCCTACCGGCGCCTCCTCGACGGGGAGACGACCGCCGCCGCGCTCCTGACGGAACTCCGCGTCGCCGACCAACTCGGCGTCACCAGCGGGACATTGACTGTGCTGGGATAATGAGTGGCATGAATCGTTCCCCGTCCGTCCCGATCTCTTCCCTGTGGGGGAAGGTGCAGGAGTATCCTGCCTTCCCCCTGGCCACTCCCGCCCTCCTCTGGCTCGCCTTTCTGCCGCTCCAGGCCCTCCACCCCCTCGCGGTCTATCTGGTCTATCCGATCCAAGTCTTCGCCGTCCTCGTCGCCCTCGGTTTCCAGGCCTCGCGCTTCGCCGCGCCGCTGGCCGGGCCGGACGGGGGGGTCTTCCGCCCCGCCTTCAGCGTCGGGGCCGGACTCCTCGCCTTCGCCGCCTGGGCGGTCGTCGAGACTCTCTGGCCGATGCCGCCGCACGGCTTCGCCCTGCCGGGGCACCTGGGGGAGCCGTTCAATCCCTACTACGTCTTCGGCTCCGGCGCGATCGCCCGGGGCCTCGCCGCCTTCCGCATCCTCGGCGGCGGGGTGGTCCTGCCGTTGGCGGTGGAGGTCGCGCTTCGGGGGTGGCTGATGCGGCGCATGATCGCGCGTGATTTCCTCGCCATCCCCCTCGGGGCCACCACGCCGTTTTCCTTCGGGATCGGGACCGCCGCCTTCGCCCTCTTCCGGCCCGACGCCTTCGGGCCGGAGCTGGGTGCCGCCGTCGTCCTGGGCATCTGGTTCCTCGCCTCGCGGAACTTCGCCGGGCTCCTCCTCGCCTCGATCCTCTGCCACACCCTCGCCGCCCTCGACGCCCTTACGGCGTCGAAGTGGGTGCTGTGGTAGGGGCCGGAGCGGGAATGGGAACCCGGAGAGGGAGAAGAAGAGCCTCCACCGCGTGCGCTTCTTCCCCTACAGGCTCTTAGCTGTTCAGTCCCGCCGAGAGGCGGTGTGGATTGGATATAAAGCGATGAGGCTCCTTATGCCAGCAGGAAGCGATGAACTGGAAGGGAGTGAGGCCGCGTAACGTTTTGAGACGCTTGGCGAAGTTATAGGCATTAAGGAAGGCCTCCAGATGTTGCCGGAGGCTTGCATGGTTGTCGTAGTGATAGGTTTTCACCGTGGCCTCCTTGATCGTGCGATTCATCCGCTCCACCTGGCCGTTGGTCCAGGGATGATTGGGTTGGGTGAGGCGATGTTCGATGTCGTGAACACGGCAGACCCGGTCGAAAGGATGACCCCGAAAACGGGCTGTCACGCCGTCGCGGTTCTTGGGGAGATCAGCGAACTGGATGCCGTTATCGGTGAGAACCGTGTGGATCTTGTAGGGGATCGCTTCGACAAGGGCCTCCAGGAAAGCCGTCGCTGTCCGCATTGTGGCCCGGTCGGCAAGCCGGGCAAAGGCGAACTTGGAAGTGAGGTCAATGGCTACGAAGAGATAGAGACGCCCCTCTGCCGTTCGCACCTCGGTGATGTCGATGTGGAAGTAACCGATGGGATACTCCTTGAACTTCTTCTTCCTGGCCGAAGGGTGGCCTTCCACCTGCGGCAAGCGGTTGATCTCATGACGCTGAAAGCAGCGATGCAAGGCCGAACGGCTCAAGTGCGGGATCGTCGATTGAAGGGCATAGAGGCAGTCGTCGAGGGGCAGGAGGGTGTGCTTGCGGAAGGCGACTGCGATGGCCTCTTCCTCCTGAGTCAACACCGTGGAACGTGGTGTGGGTCCCATCGGAGCATCTTCGACGCTCGTCCGCTTGCGCCACTTGGCGACGGTCTTCGGGTTGATGTCGTAGCGCTCCGCCAGTTTGATCAGGCTCTCTTGACTATGTTGGATCGCCCGACGCACTGCCGCCGTCGTTCGGGCGCAACCGTGTAGTATCTGTCCCATATTTCCTCCGAGCTTGGCATGGTTTTTTGTTCCACACCACCTCTCAACGGGACTGAACACCTATGTCGCCGTCGGGAAGGGATTCCCGTCGAGATGGGGCTCGGCGGGATCGTGGACCTTCGCGGGGGGCTCGCCCGTCGGGACCCCTTCGGGAAGCGGCGCGGCGGGATTCGTCCCGGGAGGGAGGGCTCCGGCGGGGTAGCCGTAGGGGAGGCCGTGGAGGCCGGTGATCGTGGTGAACTCGAAGCCGCGCTCCATCAGCCCGTCGAGGATGCGCGGGAGGGCGTCGGCGGTCTGGGCGTGGAGGTCGTGCATCAGGACGATCGAGCCGGGGCGGGTCTCCGCGAGGATGAGCTGGGCGATCTTGTCGGCGCCGGGCTGCGCCCAGTCCCGGGGATCGACCGACCAGAGGGTGACGCCGAGGCCGCGCGAGGCGGCCTGGAAGTCCTGGTCGTGCCGGAAGGCGCCGTAGGGGGGGCGGAACCAGACGGGGACGCGGCCCGTGGCGGCCTGGATCAGTTCCTGCGTCTTCTCCAGCTCGTAGGCGACGCGGTCCTCGGTCAGCTTCGTGAGCTGCGGGTGGGTGAGGGAGTGGTTGCCCAGCTCGTGCCCGGCGTCGGCGACGGCCTTCGCCATGGAGGGCTCCGCCTCGACGCGGGTGCCGATCTGGAAGAAGGTGGCGAGGATGGAGCGCTTTTCCAGCTCCGCCAGGACGCGCTCCGTGACCTTGTTGTTCGGGCCGTCGTCGAAGGTGAGGGCGACGCGGCGGCCGATGCCGTTGCCGTTGCTGACCCACCGGGCGGTGCCGTTCTTCACGGCGGTGGCGCGCATCACGGGGACTTCCTGCCCGTCGATCACCTCCGTCCGCCCGCTGCCCGCCGCGCCGGACGCGGAGGAGGAAGAGGCGGGGGCGGCGGCTGTCGGGGCCTGGGCCAGGGCGCGCCCGAGGCTGCCGAGGCCGTAGAGGCCGGCGGCGAGGCCCAGGTTGCGGAGAAAGGTTTTCCGTGAAATTTCCATGAGAGGGCCCTAAGCTAGCAAACCGCTCCGATTTTCGCCACGGCAACCTTCATTCGTTTGAAAAAGATCATGAAAAAGCGCCTTACCGCCCTGTTCGAGGGCCGTGTCCAGGGCGTCGGCTTCCGGCTGAACGCCCACCGGACGGCGGCGGGCTACGAGGTGACGGGGACGGTGCGCAACCTCCCCGACGGCCGGGTCGAGCTCGTCGCCGAGGGGGAAGAGAAGGAATTGAAGGCCTTCCTCGAAGGGATCGCGGAAAGCCCCCTGGGGAATTACGTCCGCCACCGGGAGGAGGCCTGGGAGGAAGCCGCCGCCCCCGGGTTCAAATCGTTCCGGATTGTCGAATAACACCAAGTTCATTTGAACAAGCCTCTTTCCAAAATGAATCCTCCCAAGCGGGTTAGAAGCAGCGGACGCCCTCTATCCGAAGCGGCCCGCATTCCTTCGGTCGCGCCTGTAGGCCAGTTCTGTTACATCAGAGCAGGGAGGCTTGGAGGGCGGCCCGCCCTCCATTCGTTCAAACGCGCGGATGGCCTCCAGCTGTACAGGGAAGCGAAGCGATTGTACCCCGTCCCGAAGGGCATCACCTATAACCTCGCGCCCCCCCCGCTTAAAAAATGAGCGCCCCCGCCCTCGAACTCAAAGGCCTCTCGAAGACCTACCGCCTGCCGTGGAAGCGGGCGCGGCTCCGGGCGTTGGACCGCCTCGACCTGGAAGTCCGTCCGGGCGAGGTCTTCGGCCTGCTGGGGCCGAACGGCTCCGGGAAGAGCACGACGCTGAAGCTGATCCTGGGCCTGGCCCGGCCCGATGCGAACGGGGGCGAGGTCCGCGTCTTCGGCCATCCGGCGGGATCGGAGGCGGCGCGGCGGCGGATCGGCTTCATGCCGGAGGAGCCCCGCTTCTACAAATTCCTCCACGGGGCCGAGCTGCTCCGCTTCCACGGCACGCTGGCCGGGCTGCAGGGGGCGGCCCTGGAAAAGCGGATCGCGGCGATGCTCGACCTCGTCGATCTGGCCGAGGCGGGGAAGGACCGCCCTCTTTCCTCCTACTCGAAGGGGATGCTGCAGCGGATCGGCCTCGCGCAGGCCCTCCTCCACGATCCCGACCTCGTCATCCTCGACGAGCCGACGGCGGGCGTCGATC
>CAISZB010000112.1 GCA_903889845.1 uncultured Verrucomicrobium sp.
AGGTTCTCCCTCGGTGTTGCTCGCTCCTGATGTGTGTTCCACACACACGGCGTCGCTCGCGCCTTGATGGAGAACCTTTTCGAGCCAACGCGGCCCGGCGGAATTGGTGGAGAGACCCTTTGCCGATCCTCTGCGCCGTCGGGCTATGCCTTGGCTTCGCGTCTTTTCGTGTGCCGGCACTGGCCCAAGACGCGGGGGTCGGTCCCGTCGCGCCTCCCTTGCCTTCCGGCTCCGATGCCGCCAGCCCGCTAATCCCCTCCACCGGCAGCGGCACCCCGATGGAAATCACGGCCGATGGGGAGACGAATTTCGTCGCCGGGATGGCGACGGCGAGCGTCAACGTCATCGTCCGATACGGTGGCGATCTCCTTTATGCCGATCAGGTTATCTTCGACGCAAAGACGAAGACGGCGATCGCTTCCGGGAACGTCCGCATCTACACCGGACCCCGTCTCTACCGGGGTGACCACGTCACCTACAACTTCGAGACCCATGCGGTGACCTCGACCGATTTTGCCCTGGCCTCCTTTCCCGTCTTCGGCGCGGGGAAGAGCGTCACCTCCCCCGACGCGAACCATTACCAGATCACCAACGGCTTCGTGACGACGGAGAACCGGACGAACCCGGGCTTCCGGATCAAGGCCCATACGATCGAGATTTACCCGAATGACCATGTCGTCCTGAAGAACGTCGTCTTCTTCGTCGGCGACGTGCCGGTGATGTGGATGCCCTACTTCTACCAGGACCTCCAGGCGAACGACACCACGGTCAGCCTCCGCGCCGGGACCAATTCCCGCTTCGGCGTCGAGGCGCTGACGACGGTCAACTGGCGCGTGAACAAGGACCTCCAGGTCGCCTTCCACGAGGATTACCGCTCCCGCCGGGGCGAGGCGGGCGGCGTCGACTTCCACTTCAAGCCGATGAAGGACAGTTCCGGCTTCTTCCGCGCCTACGAGGTGAACGACGACGGATCGACCGAGAACCCGACCGTCCTCCCCCGCACCCCCATCGGGAAGGACCGCTACCTCTTCGCCCTCCAGCAGATCTTCCCCGTCTCCGACGGGCTGACCGGGAAGATGAACCTCAACGTCTGGAGCGATCCCTACATCGTCGAGGACTTCTTCCGCGCCCAGGCGGGGGCCGAGCGGATGCCCGACAACACGATCGAGTTCACCCAGTGGACGCCCGACTTCGAGATTTCCGCCCTGGGCCGCGTCCAGCCGAACCGCTTCTTCGACTCGGTCGAGCGGGCCCCCGAGGTGAAGCTGGAGACGAAGCCGCTCCACCTCTTCGGCAGCCCCGTCGAGTATCAGAGCGAGTCGAGCCTCGTCAACTTCCAGCAGTATTACTCGAACCAGACCTACTACGGCGCCTCCCGGCCGAAGGCCTACAGCGCCTACCGGTGGGATACCTACCACCAGTTCCTGATGCCGCAGCAGTACTTCGGCTGGCTCAACTCGACCCCCCACGTCGGCTTCCGGGGGACGGAGTGGAACAACGACAACAGCGCGATCGCGGGCGGCCGCAACCAGGCCGTGTCGCGCGGCGTCTTCGATGCGGGGGAGGACCTCTCCTTCAAGCTCTCGCAGACCTGGGGCGACCTCAAGGTCCCCGCCCTGGGCATCGACGGCCTGCGCCACGTTGCCGAGCCCTACGTGAACGCCGAGGCGATCCTCCCCACCGCCGGGCGCGACCTCGTCCGCGGCTTCGACACCCGGGAGGGGAACACCTGGGCCAATCCGATCGGCTTCCCCGGCTGGAACTCGGTCGACTCCATCGACCGCCAGTTCGTGATCCGGGAGGGGGTGCGGAACAAGATCCAGACGAAGCGGGACGGGAAGAACTGGGACCTCTTCGATTGGGACGTCTACACCGACGTCAACCTGACGCGCCACTACGACGAGGAGCAGATCCTCCGCAACGACACCCTCAGCCATATCTACAGCGACGCCACGATCCGCCCCTTCCCGTGGCTCCACCTCGACTCCCGTGACGCCATCGACACGCAGGGGAACAGCTACGCCACGTACGATCACAGCCTCTCCTGGCAGCCCGACCGCTCCTACGAGTTCACCGTCGGGGACCGCCTGGTCCAGAACGTCGCCCTGCTCGACATCTACGGCCTCCCGATCCAGGACTCGAACAACATCTACCTGAAAAACTTCTGGCGGATGAACGAGCACTGGCAGTTCCAGACGTTCCACGCCTTCGACACGTCGGACAACCATCTCAGCGAGCAGGACTACACCGTCTTCCGCGACCTCTCCTCCTGGCAGGTCGCCCTCACGTTCGGGGAGCGGAACAACCGCGGTAGCGTGAGCGACCAGTTCGTCTTCCTGAGCTTCACCCTGAAGGCCTTCCCGAACGCCACGGTCAAGGTCTCCGAATGAGTGGCGTGGCGGTATGAAGTCAGCGGCAAAATAGCCTCCCTGGGTCGGAATAACGCTTTTCAGAAACCCATTTTCCTCGCAAACTCCCCCTTTTTCGCCCTTACTCCCTCCCTGCAATTTATGAAGTTAGCCATCATTGGTTCCGGTTACGTTGGCCTGACGACCGGCACCTGCTTCGCCGAAGTGGGCCACGAAGTCATCTGCGTCGACAATGACGAGAAAAAAGTCGCCTCCCTCCGCTCCGGCAAGATTCCGATCTACGAGCCCGGCCTGGAGGAGATGATCGTCCGCAACGTCGCCTCCGGGCGGCTGAAGTTCACCACCTCGATCAAGGAGGGGGTGGAGAACTCCCTCGTCGTCTTCATCGCCGTCCCGACGCCGCCCCAGCCCGATGGCAGCGTCGATCTCAGCTTCGTCGAGAAGGTGGCCCGGGAGATCGCCGGGGTCATCAAGGATTACCGCGTCATCGTCGACAAGAGCACTGTCCCCGTGAAGACCGGGGAGAAGGTGCGCCAGACCATCTCCCGCTATAACTCGGGCGGCGTCGAGTTCGACGTCGTCAGCAATCCCGAGTTCCTCCGCGAAGGCTCCGCCGTGGCCGACCTGATGAAGCCCGACCGCGTCGTCGTCGGCGCCGACACGGAGAAGGCCGCGCAGATCATGCGCGAGGTCTACACCCCCTTCAACGCCCCGATCCTGACGACCGACCTCAACTCGGCCGAGTTGATCAAGCACGCGGCGAACAGCTTCCTGGCCCTGAAGATCTCCTACATCAACGCCCTCTCCCGCATCTGCGAGGCCTCCGGCGCGAATGTCGAGATGGTCGCCGAGGGGATGGGGGCCGATCACCGGATCGGCCGCGCCTTCCTCAACGCGGGGATCGGCTACGGCGGCTCCTGCTTCCCGAAGGACCTCTCCGCCTTCATCCGTATCTCCGAGGACCTGGGCTACGAGTTCGCCCTCCTGAAGGAGGTCTCCCGGATCAACGGCGACCAGCGCGACCACTTCGTGAAGCAGATCCGGGACAGCCTCTGGGTCTTCCGCGAGAAGCGCGTCGGCCTCCTCGGCCTCGCCTTCAAGGGGAACACCGACGACGTCCGCAACAGCGTCGCGATGGAACTGGCCGAGATCTTCCTGAAGGAAGGCGCCCACGTCGTCGCCTACGACCCCCAGGGGGCCGAGAAGGCGAAGGGCCTGGAGCCCCGCCTGGAGATCGTCTCCCGCGGCGAGGACGTCGCCGAGAAGGCCGACGTCATCGTCGTCGCGACGGAGTGGAAGGAATTCCGCGACCTCGACTGGGCCTCGATGCGCAAGCGCGCCCTCAGCAACCTCCTCTTCGACGGCCGCAACCTCCTCGATCCCGAGAAGGTCCGCGCCCTCGGTTTCGAATACCACAGCATCGGCCGCCGCTAAGGCCGGCCCACAGACGACATGAATACGATTTTGGTTGGCGCCCAGTGGGGCGACGAAGGCAAAGGGAAGATCATCGACGTCCTGACGAAGGACGCCGACATCGTGGTCCGCTCCCAGGGCGGGAACAACGCCGGGCACACCGTCGAGGTGGGGAAGGAGAAATACGTCCTCCACCTCATCCCCTCCGGCATCCTCTGGCCGAAGAAGACCTGCGTCATCGGCAACGGCGTCGTCATCGATCCGGTCTCCCTGGTTGAGGAAATCAAGGGCCTCGAAGCCCGCGGCTTCAAGACGAAGGGGAACCTCCTCCTGAGCGAGAACGCCCACCTCGTCTTCCCCTACCACCGCGCCATCGACGAGCTCCGCGAACTCCGCAAGGGGAAGGGGAAGATCGGCACCACGAAGCGGGGCATCGGACCGGCCTACGGCGACAAGGCCGCCCGCGTCGGCCTCCGCCTCGTCGACCTCCTCAAACCGGCCCAGTTCAAGGAGAAGCTGACCGAGCGGATCGAGACGAACAACATCGCGATCAAGGCCCTCGGCGGGAAGTCCGTCCCGGTCAAGGAGACCCTGGTGGCCTACGAGGCCGCCGCGAAGATCCTCCGTCCCTACATCACGAACACCGTCGTCTGGCTCCACGAGGCGCTCACGAAAAAGAAGAAGATGCTCTTCGA
This sequence comes from uncultured Verrucomicrobium sp., assembly GCA_903889845.1. Lineage (GTDB taxonomy): Bacteria > Verrucomicrobiota > Verrucomicrobiia > Methylacidiphilales > GAS474 > GAS474. The sequence continues at coordinate 4,478 of CAISZB010000112.1, forward strand.
AGGCGCCCAGGGGACCTTCCTCGACATCGACTTCGGCACCTATCCCTACGTCACCTCCTCCAATACGACGGCAGGCGGCGCCTCCACCGGCTCCGGCGTCCCGCCGCACCGGATGGACCGCGTCGTCGGCTGCATGAAGGCCTACACCACGCGCGTCGGGGAGGGGAACCTCCCGACGGAGAGCGCCCAGCTGGCCGACCTCTTCCACGGCATGGGCCGGGAATTCGGCGCGACGACCGGGCGGGCGCGGCGCTGCGGCTGGTTCGACGCCGTGGCGACCCACTACGCGGGCCTCGTCAACGGCTTCGACGAAGTCGCCGTGACGAACCTCGACGGCCTCGACTCGCTTTCCGAGATCAAGGTCTGCGTCGCCTACGAACTGAAGGGCAAGCGGATCGATTACCCCCCCGTCGATCTGGCGGAATGGAACGCGATCAAGCCCGTCTACAAGACCTTCAAAGGCTGGAAGACCGACACGAGCAAGGTGCGGGAGTACAAGAAGCTTCCCGTCGCCGCCCGGAACTACCTCAAGGGTATCGCCGACCTCACCGGGGCGGAACTGACGATCGTCTCCGTCGGCCCGCGCCGCGAAGCGACCCTCTGGGTCTAATTCGTCCGACCATCCAGGCTCGGCTTTTCCCCATGGCCACCCCATCCGGAACGAGCAAGATTCCCCGGCACGTTGCCCTCATCATGGACGGCAACGGCCGGTGGGCCCGTTCCCGGAAGATGCTCCGCGCGATGGGGCACCGGGAGGGGATCGAGTCGGTCCGGGAGATCGTCCGTGTCGCGGGGGAAGTCGGGGTCGGGTTCATCACGCTCTACGCCTTCTCTGTCGAGAACTGGCAGCGTCCCGCCGCCGAGGTGGCGACGTTGATGCGGTTCCTGGAGATGTTTCTCAAAGGGGAGATCCCCGAACTCAACAAGAACAACGTCCGCCTCCGGGCCATCGGCCGCTTGAGCGACCTGCCGAAGCGGGTCCGCGACCAGCTCGACCGGAGCATCGAGGCGACGAGCCAGAACACCGGCGTCACCCTCATCCTGGCGCTGAGCTACGGGGCGCGGGTCGAGATCGTCGAGGCCGTCCGCGCCCTGGCCGCCGAGGCGAAGTCGGGCCTCGTCGATCCGGCGAGGATCGACGAGAAGGCGATCTCCGCCCACCTCTACACCCACGAGTACCCCGATCCCGACCTCCTCATCCGAACCAGCGGGGAGATGCGCCTCTCCAATTTCCTCCTCTGGCAGCTCTCCTACACGGAGATCTACGTGACGAAGACGCTGTGGCCCGATTTCCGCCGGACGGAGTTCCTTGCCGCCCTCGACGATTATGCAGGGAGACAACGGCGCTTCGGTAAGGTATAGGGTGCTTTAAGTCTTAAACACCTGCATGGCCGTCACCCGCTCCGTCCTCCTCCGCCGCGGCATCTCGACCCTCCTTCTTTGGGGCGTCGTCCTCTGGATTCTCCTCTCCGGCTCGAAGTTCTGGCCGATGGTCCTCCTCTCCGTCTTCGGTCTGTTGGCCCAGTGGGAGTTCTACCTCATCCAGCGGGAGAAGAAGCTGCGCGTCTTCAAGAAATGGGGCGTCTTCTGCGGGTTCCTCCTCTACCTGGGCTGCGGGATCATCCTGATCGGCGCGCCCCGCTACATCGCCCGGATCGACCTCCTGGAGCAGGCGATCTTCGTCCTCCTGACGATGGGCGTCCTGATCCGCCTCGTCCTCTCGAAGGAGACGATCGAGACCCCGGTCGTCACCGTCGCGCTGACCCTCCTCGGGTTCTTCTACATTCCGTTCCTCTTCACCTTCTTCGCCCGGCTCGCCTTCTGGCCGGGGGCCGATTACCAGACCAGCTTCGTCCTCTTCTACCTCCTGGCGGTGACGAAGTTCTGCGACGCCGGGGCCTTCGCCGTCGGCAGCTTCGCGGGGCGGCACAAGCTCATCCCTCGGATCAGCCCGGGCAAGACCTGGGAGGGGTTCGCAGGCGGGGTCGTCATCTCCGTCGCGGTCAGCATCCTGCTCATCCATTATTTTCCTCAGGGCCTCCCCGGCTTCGGCCTGTGGGACGCGGTTTGCCTGGGCGGCCTTTTGGCCCTGGCCAGCGTCGTCGGCGATCTGGCCGAGTCGGTCGTGAAGCGGGATGCCCAGATCAAGGACTCGGGCCGCTTCATCCCCGGCATCGGCGGAGCCCTCGACCTGATCGACAGCATCCTCTTCACCGCCCCGGTCTTCTACTTCTACGTCCAGTTCCGCATCGGATTCGCCTAGTATTCCGGCGCGATACCCGTAATCTGTAAGTCCCTATTTTTCATCATCATGCGTAAAAAGGTTCTGATTCTCGGCTCGACCGGTTCGATCGGTCTGAGCGCCCTTAAGGTCGCCCGCGACCTGCCCGGCCGGATGGAGGTCGTCGGCCTGGCCGCCTTCAGGCAGGCGAAGGTGTTGGCGGAGCAGGCCCGGGAGTTCCGCCCGAAGGCCGTCGCCCTCTTCGACGAGGCCGGGTTGCCTGGCCTGAAGGCCGATCTGCCCGCCGGGACCGCCTGTTACGGCGGAGCCGAGGGCCTCATCAAGCTGGTCGAGACGACCGGGGCCGACATGGTCCTCGTCGCCATCGTCGGGACGCAGGGCCTCCATCCCGCCCTCGCCGCCATCGAGGCGGGGAAGGAACTGGCCGTCGCCAGCAAGGAAATCCTGGTCATGGCCGGGGCCATCGTCACCGAGGCGGCGAAGCGGAAGGGCGTTCCCATCCTCCCGGTCGATAGCGAGCACAACGCCATCTTCC
>CAISZB010000113.1 GCA_903889845.1 uncultured Verrucomicrobium sp.
CGAGGGTACGTACGGCGTGGGAAGACGGTACCAATACGCCCAGACTCCTATTGGGAGACGTCCGCTTCGGTTCCGAAGTCTCCCCCCATGGTGATTCCTCTCAAGGAGGTTGGATTCAGTTGAGGAGAACTCTCCTTGGGAGAATGGCCTGAAGGGTTACGCCCCCCCCTGCGGCGTCTTGCCTCGCCGCTGCGGCTTTGCGCTTCTTGTTGCCTCCCTTCCGGAACCAATACGATCCGTCTTGATGAAAACTGTGCTCGTATCTCGTCCTTCCACGTTCATTCAACCGGCAGTCTTGCCTTTCTTGCGATGAGGGGACCCCGCCTTTCCGGGATCGGGGCCATCGGGAGCATGGCAATATTGTGGCTGGTTTCGGCGACCTTCGCCCCGGCCCAAACCCAACCGAAACTTGCCCCCGACGACTCGATCGTGGTGAAGACCGAAGGGATCACGGTCAACGCCCAGCGGGACAAGCCGAGCGATTCCCTTACCCAAACTTCGTCCTCCTCGGCCCTGGCCGACATTCAGCGCCGGGCGGGAGCCGCCACCCTCGTCGACGCCGACGCGATCGATCAGCGGGAAAGCTTCTCCCTCCAAAGCTCCCTGGCGAACCAGCCGGGGCTCCTCGTCCAGGATTCGGCGGGCGGGAACGACACCCCCCGGCTCTCGATCCGGGGCTCCGGCATCCAAAGCGCGCCGGTCAGCCGGGGCATCGGCCTCTACCAGGACGGGATGCCGCTCAATCTTTCCGACGGCTCCTACATCACGACGGTCCTCGAACCGCTGGCCAGCCAGTACGTCGAGGTCTTCCGCGGGGCCAGCGCGATGGGGATGGGCGTCCCCACCCTCGGCGGCGGAATCAACTTCGTCTCGCCGACCGGCCTCGACCCGATTTCCCGCGCCCGCTTCGAAGCAGGGACGAACGACTATTTCCGGGGCGCCGCCAGCTCCGGCTTCGCCGCGAACGGGACCGACGTCTGGCTCTCCGCAACCCACGCCAGCGAAAGCGGCTACCGCGACCGGAGCGAGCAGACGAGCGAGCACGTCAACCTGAACATCGGCCACCGCTTCACGAAGGACTTCGAGAGCCGCCTCTTCTTCCTCTATTCGACGAGCTGGTTCCAGGAGCCCGGTCCCCTCACCTACGCCCAGGCCGACTCGAATCCGCGCTCCAACTGGTCGGTCGTCACCCAGGATCGGCCCACCCGTTCGACCGACTTCGTCCGCCTCGGCGACCGCTCGACCCTCCGGCTCGACGACGAGCGGACCTTGGAGGACACGGTCTACTGGATGCACGTGAACGACAACTTCGCCCAGACGCGGACACTCGGTATCTCCCACTCGAACGACGACGACTTCGGGAACCACGCCATCTATACGGACAAAAGCGACCTCCTCGATCACGGCAACACCTTCACGACGGGGACGTCGCTCTCCGTCGGCAATAAGAAGCTCCTCCGCTGGAACAACGTCAGCAGCAACGAGGGGAACCTGATCGGGAACAACCTCCTGACCTCCGGCACGGTAACCTGGAACGCCGGGGACGATTACAAGTTGACCGACCGGTTGACGCTCCAGACCGGGATCGAGACGGTCTACACCTACCGCTCCATTCGGGAACGGTTCCCCGTCAGCGCCAGCCACCCGAACACGGCGCGCTCCTACGGCTATTACGGCGTCGATCCGAAGGCCGGTCTGCTCTACGACTTCGGCCCCGGAAAAGAGCCGAAGAAATCCGTGCCGAGTGATCCTAAAGAAACGATCCCGCCCCCCTCCCCGGCCCCCGCGTGGAAGGGACAACTCTTCGCCGACCTCTCCCGCCAGTTCGAGGCCCCGACGTTCGACGACCTCCTCGTCGCCTCGACCCCCGCCCCGCCCTCCACGGTCAGCGTCGTCAAGCTGAAGCCCCAGACGGAGACGACGATCGAGACCGGGACGCGCGGCGAGGCCGGGTTCGCGGCCTGGGACGCGACCTTCTACCACTCCTGGGTCCAGGACGAGATCCTGCGGCTGGTCGACGCCAACGGCAATTCCCTCGGCGCGGTCAACGCGAACAAGACCACCCACGAGGGGGTCGAGACGAAGTTCGACTTCACCGTGGCGAAGGGGATGGCCGTCGCCGACAAAGACCATCCCGACAAAATCGTCCTGGAGACGGTCTATACGTGGAGCCACTTCAACTTCTCCAACGACTCCTCCTACGGCAACAACCAGATCGGCGGCATCCCGGAGCACATGGTCTTCGCCGAGGCGGTCTACCGGCATCCCTGCGGCTTCTACACGGGGCCGAACGTGACGTGGATGGTGACGAAGACCCCCGCCGACCATGCCCACACCCTGTTCTATGATCCCTACGCGACCCTCGGCTACCGGATCGGCTACGAGGTGAAGCAGGGCCTGAGCGGGTTCATCGACCTGGAGAACCTCCTCGACAAGAATTACGTGTCGAGCACGGCAGGCGTCATCGACCACG
>CAISZB010000114.1 GCA_903889845.1 uncultured Verrucomicrobium sp.
CCCTATAGGAGTCTGGGCGTTTTGGCTCTCTCTTCCCACGCGGTACGTACCCTCGGAGATTCGGGGATTCAGCCGAGGCTGCGCCTCGGGAGGAGAAAAGCCTCCACCGCGTGCTCTTCTCCCCACACGGGCTCTTAGCTGGAGGCTGAGGGGGCACCCCTCAGAAGCCTACAACGTGCGTCCGTCGCGACCCTCACGGGTCCGCTCCCCGGTCCCGAAGGGCCGCAAGACCCCCGCGCCCCCTTACCGCGTGCCGTCTGCCGCCACCATCCGCAAATAATCCCCATAAGACGATTTCCCGTACGCCTTCGCATTTTCGGCGATCGTCGCCCGGTCGATCCACCCCTTGAAGAGGCCGATTTCCTCCAGACAGGCCACTTTCAATCCCTGCCGGTTCTGGACGGCGCGGATGTAGTCGGCGGCGTCGATGAGGTTCTCGTGGGTCCCGGTGTCGAGCCAGGCCGTGCCGCGGCTCAGGACCTCGACGTGGAGGGTGCCCTCGGCGAGGTAGCGGCGGTTGAGGTCGGTGATCTCGATCTCGCCCCGGGGCGAGGGGCGGAGCGCGGCGGCGTAGGCGACGGCGTGCCGGTCGTAGAAATAGAGGCCGGGAATGGCGAGCGAGGAGCGGGGATGCTCCGGCTTCTCCTCCAACGAAATGGCCTTCGCCGAATTCGGCCCGGTGTGTTCGACCTCGACGACGCCGTAGGCGCGGGGATCGACGACATGGTAGCCGAAGATCGTCGCCCCCTCGGTCCGCGCCGAGACGGCGACGAGCATGTCGGTGAGGTAGGCGCCGTAGAAAAGGTTGTCCCCCAGGATGAGGCAGGAGGGCTCCTCCCCGACGAAGTCGGCGCCGATGCGATAGGCGTCGGCGAGGCCCCGGGGCTCGTCCTGTACGGCGTAGGAGAGGGCGATGCCGTAGGCGGAGCCGTCCCCCAGGAGGCGCTCGAAGAGGGGCCGGTCGTGCGGCGTGGTGATGATCAGGATCTCCCGGATCCCCGCCAGCATGAGGACGGAGAGGGGATAGTAAATCATCGGCTTGTCGTAGACCGGCATCAGCTGCTTGGAGAAGGGAAGCGTGAGGGGGAAGAGCCGGGTGCCGGACCCTCCGGCGAGGACGAGGCCCTTTCTGTTCGGCGCAGTCGGAGGGGTGCTCATGGGAAGGGAGGTCAGGCGGCGCCGAGGCGTTCCCGGGCGTAGCGGGTTTGAGTGATCGCGTCGGTCCAGGGGCGGTTTTCCAGGTACCAGGCGATGGTCTTGCGGAGGCCGCTGGCGAAGGTTTCCCGCGGCTTCCAGCCCAGCTCGGCGGCGATCTTCGCGCAGTCGATGGCGTAGCGGCGGTCGTGGCCGGGACGGTCGGCGACGAAGACGATCTGTTCCGCGTACGATTTTCCGTCGGCGTGGGGACGGAGGCCGTCGAGGAGCGCGGCGAGTTCCCGGACGAGGTCGATGTTCCGCACCTCGTTCAGCCCGCCGATGTTGTAGACCTCGCCGGGCGTCCCGTGCGCGAGGATGAGGTCGATGGCGCGGCAATGGTCGGCGACGTGGAGCCAGTCGCGGACGTTCGTCCCGTCGCCGTAGACGGGGAGGGGCTTCCCGTCGAGGGCGTTGAGGAGCATGAGGGGGATCAGTTTTTCCGGGAACTGGTAGGGGCCGTAGTTGTTCGTGCAGTGGGAAATGAGAGTCGGCAGGCCGTAGGTGTGGTGGGCGGCGCGGACGAAGTGGTCGGAGGCGGCCTTCGAGGCGGCGTAGGGGCTGTTCGGCGCGTAGGGCGTCGTCTCGCGGAAGGGGGGATCGTCCGGGGAGAGGGAGCCGAAGACCTCGTCGGTGGAGACGTGGAAGAAGCGGAAGGCGGCCCGTTCCTCCGTGCCGAGGCCGTTCCAGTAGGCGCGCGCGGTTTCCGCGAGGCGGAAGGCGCCGAGGGTGTTCGTGAGGACGAAGGGTTCCGGGCCGTCGATGGAGCGGTCGACGTGGGACTCGGCGGCGAAGTTCACCACGGCGTCGATCCGGTGGCGGGAGAGGAGGTCGGCGACGAGGGCGCGGTCGCCGATGTCCCCCCGGACGAAGAGGAGCCGGGGATCGTTCCCCAGGTCGGCGAGGTTCGCCGGATTCCCGGCGTAGGTGAGGAGGTCGAGGTTCACCAGAACCTCCGTCCCTTCGGCCTGGGCGAGCCGTTCCCGGACGTAGTTGGAACCGATGAAGCCGCACCCGCCGGTGACAAGGAGGCGACGGGGGGCGGTGCGGGAAGACATGGGGGACATCCCTTACAGGAATCGGGAGCGGGTGCAACCCGCTTTTATGAAGCTACGGCGACAGCCGCTCGATCACCCACACCCCGTTTTCCAGGCGGTAGCGGAGGCGGTCGTGGAGGCGGTTCGTCCGGCCTTGCCAGAACTCGATCTTCTGGGGGACGACGCGGTAGCCGCCCCAGTGGGGGGGGATGGGGACCTCGCCGCTGCCGAAGCGCTCCTTCATCTCGGCCATGCGCTGGTTGATCGCCTCGCGGTTCGGGATCACCTTGCTCTGGTTGGAGACCCAGGCGCCGAGGCGGCTGCCGTGGGGACGATTGTGGAAATAGGCCTCGACCTCCTCCCGGGTGATCTTCCCGGCGGTCCCCTCGATGACGACCTGCCGTTCCAGGTCTAGCCAGCTGAAGGTGATCCCCACGCGGGGATTGGCGTCGAGGTGGCGGCCTTTCTCGCTCTCGTAATTGGTGAAGAAGACGAAGCCGTGTTCGTTGAATTCCTTCAGGAGCATGATCCGGCCCCGGGGCTGCCCCTCCGGGGAGACAGTGGAGAGGAGCATGGCGTTCGGCTCCTGGATCTTTGCGTCGAGGGTGTCCTGGAACCAGCGGCCGAATTGGCGGAAGGGATTGGGATCGAGGTCGCCCTCGGAGAGGCCTCGCAGAACGTAGTCCCGCCGGAGGGAACTGATGGCGATGTCGCTCATCGCCGGGGAGGGATTGCCGGACGGGTCGTTGGGCATCGGATTGAGCATGGGGGCCGCATTATATCGACCGGTCCGGCGGGGGGCGAGGGGGAAAATGAGGGGGAAATCGGAATTTCTCCGTGTAACTCAATGAGTTGCCCGAGTTGCGATATTGTAACACTTCTTGACGAGGCCGGGGGTTGCGTCCCGCGCGGAATCCGGTCACACTCGCCAGTTCATGGCCCGCGAAATCCTCACGACGCATCAAAAAGCCCTCAACGTCAACCTCGACCCCCGAAAATACGGCACCTTCGCCGAGATTGGGGCCGGGCAGGAGGTGGCCCGGTGGTTCTTCCGGGTCGGCGCCGCGGCGGGAACGATCGCGAAGAGCATGTCGGCCTACGACATGACGTTCAGCGACGCCATCTACGGCCCCTGCCAGCGCTACGTCAGCCAGGAGCGGTTGGAGCAAATGCTCCACCACGAGTTCGACCTCCTCATCGAGCGCCTCAATGAGAAGCGCGGCGGGGAGACGACCTTCTTCACCTTCTCCGACACCGTCCGCGCCCGGGGCTTCAAGGGCGGGGACGAGTGTCACGGCTGGCTGGGCATCCGCTACCAGCTCCATCCGCGCAGCGCGCCGAATCAGCTCATCCTCCACGTCCGGATGCTCGACAAGGAGAACCTGCAGCAACAGGAGGCCCTGGGCATCCTGGGCGTGAACATGGTCTACGGCGCGTTCCACTACTCGAACGGGCCTTACGCCCTCGTCGAGTCGCTCCTCGACGGCCTCTCCCCGGAGCGGATCGAAATCGACATGCTCCGCGTCAGCGGGCCCGACTTCGCCGGCCTCGACAACCGGCTCCTCTCCCTCCACCTCGTGAAGCTGCGCTTGGCGCAGGTCGCGCTCTTCGGGCCGGACGGCTCCTCCCTCCAGCCCTCGGAGGCCCTCTACAAGAAGGCGATCCTGCTGGAACGCGGCAACTTCCGCCCGATCACCCGCGTCAACCTCGACATGCTGGCGAAGGCGCGGGAACAGTTCTACGCCGACCCGATCAACAAGGAGAAGAAGGTCATCGAGATCCTGGAGATCACGATGAACAACCTCCTCAACCAGGGCCAGGTCGACCCGAACGACTTCCTGGAGCGCGTCGATGTCCTCTCCTCCCTCGGGAAGACGGTGATGATCTCCAACTACGCCGAGTTCTACAAGCTGAGCGCCTTCCTCAACCGCTACACGAAGGAACTCATCGGCATCGTCCTGGGCATCCCCCTCCTGCGCGAGCTCTTCAACGAGGAGTATTACGCCGAGCTGCCGGGCGGCACGCTGGAGGCCTTCGGGCGGCTTTTCCGCAATCTCCTCCGTCTTTACGTCTATCCCGGCATGGGCCACAACGGGGAAGTCGTCGGGATCGACAACATCCGGCTCCCCGAAGGGGTGGGCGACCTCTACCGGCACCTGCTGAACAACGCTATATCGAGGAAGTCCGCGCGGAGCGGATCGCCGACATCCAGTTTTCCTCGCATGAGGTGGCCCGGAAGATCCGCGAGGGCGATCCCACGTGGGAGGAGCACGTCACCCCCGAGGTGGCGAAGCTGATCAAGGAAAACGCCTACTTCGGCTGGCGCCGCCCCGGGGAGAAGCCCCAGTTCAGCGAGGGGACCCTCGGCTCCCAGGGCATCCCGATGGTGCCCGAAGGCGCGAAGGTGTAGGAGGGAGCGAAGCGATTGCCTCCCGGCGCTGCAAATCCGTTTCCCCTTGGGGTACGTTGCGCTATCGCGCAGGCAGTCGCCCCCTCCTATTCCTCGGGAAACAACAACCCGCCGAAGAGATCGTCGAGGAGGTCGCGCTGGGAGGCGGGGACGACTTCGAGGCGGACGGCGGCGGCCTTGTAGGCGGGCTGCCGGGAGTAGGGATCGACGGTGGGGTGGGTGAGGAGGTTCGTCTCCGCGTAGTGCATCGGGAGGAAGACCTGCCCGGGCCGGACGGCGGCGGTGACGAAGGCGGCGGCGACGACGCTCCCCCGGCGCGAGACGAGGCGGAGGGCGTCGCGCGGGCCGAGGCCGAGGCGGGCCGCGTCGTCGGGATGGAGCTCCGCGTAGATCGCCTTCGGGCGGAGCTTGCGGAGGACGGCCGATTTCTCCGTCCGGGTCCCGGTGTGCCATTGGGCCGAGGTGCCCCGGCCCGTGAGGAGGAGGAAGGGATATTCGGCATCGGGCGGCTCGGGCATCGGGCGCGGGGCCTCGAAGGCGAAGAGGGCCTTCCCGCCGGGGCGGAAGAAGGGGCTCCCCTCCTCAAAGAGACGGCGTTCCTGAACCGGCTCGCCCTCGCCCGTCCACGGCCACTGGACGCCCCCGGCGGCGTCGAGGTGGGCGTAAGGGCTTCCATTCCACTGCGGATCCCGACCGATGCCGGTGATGTCGCACGGGCGGCCCGCCGACAGTTTTTGCATCAGGCGGAAGACGGCCTCCGGGCTTTCCCACTCGGCCCGGCGGAAGAGGGCGGCGCATTCCCCGCCCCAGGCCTCGGCCAGGAGGCGGACGATCCGGAAGTCGGAGAGGGCGCGGCCCGGCGCGGGGGAGACGGCCTTCGAGTGTCCCATCCGCCGCTCCGAATTGATGAAGGTCCCCTCCTTCTCCCCCCAGCCCGCGGCGGGGAGATAGAGGTGGGCGAGGCGGGCCGTCTCCGTCGTCGGATACATGTCCTGGACGACGAGGCAGTCGAGCTTCGCCAAGGTCGCCTGGACCGTCCCGCTCCCGATCCAGGAATGGGCGGTGTTCGTCGCGACGACCCACAGGCCCTTGATCTGCCCCGCCTCGATCCCGGCCACGATCTGGTCGTAGGCCCAGGAGTCCCGGTCGGGGATCGCGGTTTCCGGGATGTTCAGGATCGAGGCGACCTCGGCGCGGTGGGCCGGGTTCTTGAAATCGCGCCCGCCGAGGAGGCCCGTCGTGTTCGAGTAGAGGCGGGAGCCCATCGCGTTGCACTGGCCGGTGATCGAGTTGGCTCCGGTCCCCGGCTTCCCGATGTTCCCGGTCATGAGGGCGAGGTTGACGATCGCCTGGGCGGTCCGCGTCGCCTCGTGGCCTTGGTTCACCCCCATCGTCCACCAGAAGGAGACCCGCTTCCCGCTGCCGAAGCCGATCTTTCCTGCCAAGGCGGCGATCGTTTCCGCAGGGAGGCCCGTCGCCTCCGCGACGGCGGGGAGGGCGAAGGCGGGGTCGGCGAGGAAGGCGGCGAAGGCGGCGAAGCCCTCGGTGCGGGCGTCGAGGAAGGCGCGGTCGATCGCCCCCGCCTCGATCAGGAGCCGGGCCAGGCCGTAGAGGAGGACGAGGTCCGACTTCGGCTGCAGCGCCAGGTGATGGGTCGCGGCCATCGCGGTCTCCGTCCGGCGCGGGTCGATGACGACGATCTCGGCCCCCCGCTTGTTTTGGAGGACCCGCTGCCAGAGGATCGGATGGGCGATGCAGAGGTTCGAGCCGACGAGGACGATGACGTCGGCCTCTTCGAAATCGGCGTAGGTGAAGGGCGGCGCATCGAAGCCGAACGATTCCTTGTAGGCCGCGACGGCGGTCGCCATGCATTGCCGGGTGTTTCCGTCGCCGTGGGCGATCCCCATGCCGAACTTCGCCACCGCGCCGAGGAGGGCCATCTCCTCGGTGTAAATTTGCCCCGTGCCGATCCAGGCGAGGGAATCGGGGCCGTGCCGCCGTTGGATCTCCTTGAACCGGGAGGCGAAGGCGGCGGCGGCGGTCGTCCACTCGACGGGACGGAGGAGGCCTTCGCTGTTCCGCAGCAGCGGCGTCGTCCCGCGGTCGGGCGAGGCGAGGGGGGCCAGCGCCTCCCAGCCCTTCGGGCAGGCCATGCCGACGTTCACCGGATAGTCGGCGGCGGGGGTGAGGTTGACGGCGCGGCCCTCCTTCAGGTGGATATTCAGCCCGCAGCCGGTCGAGCAGAAGCCGCAGACCGAGGTGACGACGGCGTCGGGCCGGAGCCGCGCGGGGACCTTCCCGAGGCCGAAGCCGCCGGGATCGAGGACGAGGTCCCGCGTCAGCGGCCCGTCCCATTCCCGCAGGGGAAGGCGGCGGGAGAGGAAGGCGGTGGCCTGGGAGAAAAGGGAGGGCATGGCTCTAATTTTTCAATTCTTCTCAAAGTGCCCCGGCATCTTCGGCGGCGCCGCCGAGACGAAGAAGAGGTGCCGCTCGACCGCTTCCCCGAGGAAGACGAGGCCTGTGACCAGGGCGCAGAGGGCGAGGTCGATCCGGTGGTGGACGTGGCCCAGCATCAGGAGGAGGAACGGCAGGAGGAGGCCGCCGAGAAGCCCCGCCCCATTGCGGAGGCGCAGGAGGCCGCCGAGGGGGCCCAGCAGGAGGAGGGCCGTCTTCCGCCGGGGCGACCAGGTCCACGCGGGGATCTCCCCCGCCTCCGCCGCGGCGACGGCGGGATGGAGGAAGAGGATCGCCTCCCCGCCGACCTTCGCGACGGTGAGGAGGGCGAGGAGGACGAGGGCGGCGTCGAGGAGACGGTTCGGGGAGCCGCACCGGGCCAGGACGGGAAGCACCGCCGCCGCGCCGAGGAGGAGGACGGTGCCGTAGAAGCGGAAGGCGGTCCGCCACGCGCTCCAGGCGGCGCGGCGCGTGTCGGCGTAGATCATGACCGAGGTCCCGACGGCGGCGAGGCCGACGAGGACGGTGATCCGGGTCAGCAGCGCGTTGCCGGAGAGGCGGGCGACGGTGCCGCCGGTGACGTCGATCGCCTGGAGTGCGGCGGCTTCCCCCCAGACGGAGGCGATGAAGTGGAAGATCGGATCGACGAGGGCCGACGGCAGACGGCCCTGGGAAAGCGGTTCCAGCAGGAGGAGCGCCGTGCGAACGACGACGATCCCGGCGAAGAGGCCGAAAGCGGCGATCTCCCGGCTCAGCCACGAGGTCCGCAGGCCCAGGAGCGCCCGCCACGCCCCGAGGGGGCGCCCGAGGTGGAGGAGGCTGGTCGCGATCCCGGCGAGGCCGAGCGCGGCGGCGAGGAAGAGGATCGGCTGGCGGACCTCCCCCGCGAAGCCGGGAGCGAAGCGGCGCAGGACGAGGTCGGCGGCGTAGAGGCCGACCGAGGCCTGCGTGAGGACGAGCATCCCGACGAGGGCCGGGTGACCGTGGTCCGGGCGGAGGCGGTGGACGTCGGCGGGCCGGAGATCGGCGGGCGGGGTGCGGCGGGAGAGGTAGCGCGTCGTCGGCGCGGTGATCGCGGGATCGGGCGTGCCGGGGAGGAATTCCCCGCGCCGGGCGGCGGCGAGGGCGTCCTCCTTGCGGACGACGGCGATCATGATCGCCCCGTTCGGGCAGGCCTGGACGCAGGCGGGGGCCTCCCCGACGGCGAGGCGATTCGAGCACAGGTCGCACTTGCGGACGATGCCCCGGCTCGGCGAATACTGCGGGACGTCGTAGGGGCACTTCAGGATGCAGTACTGGCAGCCGATGCACTGGTCGTCGAGGTGGCGGACGATGCCGGTCCGGGCGTCCTTCTCGTAGGCGAGGACGGGGCATCCCTCCAGGCAGCCGGGCTCGACGCAGTGGTGGCAGGCGGTCGTGATCGTCTGCTGGAAGGAGCCGTGGGAGCCGGGGGCCTCCGGGCTTTCGTGGCTGCCGTGGAGGAGGCCGACGGAGCGCCACGTCTCCTCCTCGGCCTTGTCGAGGCCGTTCAAACTATGGCACGCGGAGACGCACCCCTTGCAGCCGGAGCAGGCGTCGAGGTCGACGGCGAAGGCGTATTGTTCCCCCTCCGACGGCGGCGCGGCGGGCAGGAGGGCCTGATAGCGGCCCTCCATCGCGGGAGCGCCGCCGTGGCCATTGCGGTCATGACGCTCGTGCCGCGCGGAGAACCGCTCCACGGCGGAGAGGTCCCGCTGCTCCGCGAGGAGGCGGTCGATGAGGGTGGGGGTCGTCGTCGCGTGCTCCCCTGAAAAGGCTTCCCCGGCAGGACTCATGGATGACCTTTCTAGGGGTTTTTATTCCTCGTTCGAGAAAATTGCCTGGAGGGTGTTGAGATCGTGGCGGCGGGTGAAGTCGCGGAAGGCCTCCCCGGGCTCGCGGCGGCGGAGGTAGCCCTTGAGGATTTTCTCGACCGTGAGCGGCAGATCCCCGAAGGCGACCCCGCTGAAAAGCTGCCGCCCCAGTTCCCGATGGGCACCGAAACCGCCGCCGACGAAGACGTGGTAGCCGTCGACGCTCTCCCCGCCGATCTTCACCTTCGTCCCCAGGAGGCCGAGGTCCCCCATGTAGTGCTGGGCGCAGGAGTTGGGGCAGCCGGTGAGGTGGATGTTGACCGGGAGGTCGAGGGTCACCTTCTTGTCGAGGGCGTCGACGAGGGCCAGGGCGTGGCTCTTCGTCGCCGCCTGGGCGAATTTGCAGTAGGCGCTCCCCGTGCAGGCGACGAGGCCGCCGCGCAGGAGGGACTGCTCCGTCGGGAACCCGAGGTGGCGCAGCGCCTTCTTCACCGCCGGGACGTAGGCCTCCGGGACGTTCGGCAGGAGGAAATTCTGCCACGCGGTGAGGCGGACCTCGCCCGTGCCGTAGTGGTCGGCCAGGTCGGCCAGTTTCAGGAGCTGGTCGGCGGTGACCTGCCCGACGGGGACCGAGGCGCCGAGGTAGAAGAGGCCGTTCTGCTTCTGCGGATGGACGCCCAAGTGAGGGTGGAGTCCTCTATCGGCCTCGCCCTCCTGGCCGGGGTAGCGGATCTCTTCCGCAAGCAAGGGAGCGCGGCGGAGGGCGCGGCCCAGGAGCTTCTCCGCCTCGGCGACGTAGCGGGGTAGGGCCTCGGCGTCGGGACCCCACGATTCGAGGAGGTGCTTCAGCCGGGCTTTCTTCCGGTCGCCCCTGTTGCCCTGGGCGATATAGACGCGGGTCAGCGCGGCGACGACCTGGTTCAGTTCCGTCGGGGGAACCAGGATGCCGAGGTCGCGGGCGAACGACTTGTGCCCCGTCGCGCCGCCCGCCGCGAGGCGGAAGAGGACTTCTCCCCCAACCTTCACCGCCTTCGCGCCGAGGTCGTTCGTGTCCTCGACGGTGCTGACGCGGCCGCCGCCGTCGTAGGCGACGTTGAACTTCCGGGGCAGGTCGTAGAAGGCGCGGTCGTGGAGGAAAATCTGGCCCAGCTCCAGGCAGAGGGGCATCGCGTCGATCAGCTCCTCCGGGTCGATCCCGGCGGTGGGGCTGGCGGTGAGGTTGCGGATGTTGTCGGCGCCGGAACCGCGCGTGTGGAGGCCGAGGGCCTGGATGCGGCGGAGGAACTCGGGCGCGTCCTTCGGCGCGATGAGGCGCATCTGGAAATTGGCCCGCGTCGTGATCTGGAGGTAGCCGGTCGTCAGCTCCTTCGCGATCCGGGCCAGTTCGCGGAGCTGGAAGCTCTTCACCAGGCCGCCGGGGATGCGGAGGCGGGCCATGTAGCCCTCCTTCACCGGGGAGAGGTAGAAGAGGCCGTGCCACTTGAAGCGGAAGAGGTCCTCCTTGTCGGGAGGCTGATTCCGCGCCGCGTAATCGACGAGGAGGGAATGGGCGTCGAGGGGGTGGAGTTCCCGCTTGATCCGCTCCTCGGCGATCAATTCGGAGAGGTCTTCCTTGGCGGTTCCCGAGGGGGTCGGTTCCACGTCGCCGAAGCGGACGCCGCGCGCGGCGAGGCCGCTGAAGAAACCCTCAAGGTAGGTCTTCTGGTCGGTGTCGAGGGGTTCCCCGTTGATCTGCTGGATGGGATTCATGGCGTAAATCAATAAACGTCGCGCTGGTAGCGTCCGGCGTTGCGCAGGTCCTCGACGTAGGCGGCGGCGGCTTCGGGCGAGAGGCCGCCCGCCTTCTCCGCGACGGCGCGGAGGGCATCGTCGACGTCCTTCGCCATCCGGGAGGCGTCGCCGCAGACGTAGAAGCGGGCGCCCTCCTGCAACCACGCCCAGAGTTCGGCGGCCTCCTCGGCCATCCGGTGCTGGACGTAGATTTTCTCCTGCTGGTCCCGGGAGAAGGCGGTGGAGAGGCGGGTGAGGTGGCCCGAGGCCCGCATCGCCTCGATCTCCTCGCGGTAATGGAAATCGGTCGCCGCGCGTTGGTCGCCGAAGAAGAGCCAGTTCTTGCCGCGGGCGCCCGTGGCCTGCCGCTCGTGGAGGAAGGCGCGGAAGGGGGCGATGCCGGTGCCGGGGCCGACCATGACGATGGGGACGTTCCCGTCGTCGGGAAGGCGGAAGCCGTGGGAGGTCTGGACGAAGACGGGGACAGGGATCCCCTCCCCGGCGCGGTCGGCCAGGAAGGTGGAGCAGACGCCGCCCCGCGCCCGCCCGTGCGACTGATAGCGGACGATGCCGACGGTGAGGTGGACGGAACCGGCATGGACCTTCGGGCTGGAGGAGATCGAGTAGAGCCGGGGGGCGAGTTTTTTCAGCAGGGCGCGGAGCCTCGCCGCGTCGGGCCGGAGGGCGGGCGTCGCGGCGAAGACGTCGATCGCCTCGCGGCCCCAGAGCCACTTGAGGAGATCGTCTTTCCGCTCCGGCGCGAGGAGGGGGCGGAGTTCGTCATTCGTCTCCGCCGCCGCCTTGAGGAGGTCGGGGGAAGGTTTCGTGATGTCGTACGTGGTGCGGAGCGCCTCGCGCAATGCGTCGTCCTTGTCCAGGCCCAGGAGGGCGAGGAGGTCGCCGACGAGGGCGGGATCGTTCGCCGGCATGACGCCGAGGGCGTCGCCCGCCTCGTATTTGAAATCGGGGCCGGAGCCGGAGAGGTCGATTTCGAAGTGGCGGACTTCCTTGGCCGAGCCCGCGCCGGTCAACGTCCGGTTCGCGGCGAGGCGGGCGGGGAAGGGGCGCGTCTTCGTCCACCCTTTTTCCTCCTCCTCGTCCGAGGCCATTCCGCCCGCCGCCGGGGCGGGGGAACCGAGGAGGGCGAAGGTGCCGCCGATCCATTCCTTGGCACGGGTCTCGTAGTCGGCGTCGCACTCGGCCCGGGCGTGGAGCCGCTTCGCGCCGAGGGCGGCGAGGCGCTCGTCGATCTTCTTTCCCGCAGCACAGAACTCGGGGTAATTCGTGTCGCCGAGGGCGAGGACGGCGTATTCCAGGTGGGCGAGGACGGCCGCCTCGTCCTTTTGGAGCCAGGCCCAGAAGGCGCGGGCGTTGTCGGGCATCTCCCCGTCGCCGTAGGTGCTGGTGACGACGAGGAGCCGCGTCTGCGCCTTCCAGTCGACCTTCGAAAAGTGGTCGGCGGCGACGACCTCCGGCGCCCAGCCCCGGGACTTCGCCTCCTTCGCGATCTTCTTCGCGAGGCCTTCGGCGGTCCCGGTCTGGCTGCCGTAGAGGATTGCGAGGGGGACGGCGGGCGCGGCCAGCGCAGGGGCCACGTCGGAGGGAACCCGGACCGCAGCGCAGAGTCCGGCCAGATAGCCGTTGAGCCAGAGGCGCTGGTCGGGCCGGAAGGGGGCGTTTTCAGGAATAAAGGGGACGGTCGGCATGGGGAGAGAAGGGGAAGGACCCCGCGTCAGGCGGCGGGGACCCTTCCCGCGTCTTCGTTGTCGTTGAGGGACTCCAGGGCGGCCATCGCGCTGAGGGCGCCGTGGTAGATGTCGCCGCGGAAGCAACGGGTGCCGATCCCGGCGGGGAGGGGGCGGGGGGAAATCTGATGGAGCCGCGCGGTGACCCAGGAGGCCTTGCTCCCGCTCGGCTCGTTGATTGTCGGCCCGTAGAAGAGGTAGGCGGGGAGGCCGTTCGGGTTCCCCTTGCCGATGTCGAAGGGGCCGGAAAAGCTGTGCCGCAGGGAGACGATGGAGGCGTTGACGTAGCGGGGCTGGGAGAGGGTCTCGAAGAGCCGTTCCCGGTGCTCCGGCATGTCGCAGATGCGGCAGGCTTCGAGGAGGGCCAGGATCAGGGCTTGGTGCTCCTCCGGGCGGCTGTCGGCGAAGTCCTCCCGCGCCATCAGGATCTTGTCCGGGTGGTCCGGGGCGATCTCGGAGCCGAGGGCGGCGCACCAGCCGATCTTCGCGGCCAGCGCCGTGGAGGGCCACGGCCCGGCGACGCAGAAGCCGTCCAGGTGGCCCAGGCGGAGGTTCTCCGTCATCTGCGGCGGGGGGACGACGGCGATCTGGACGTCCTTATCGACGTCGATCCGGTGGGTCTTCAGCCAGAGGCGGAGGAGGAAGTGGTGGGAGGAGTAATAGAAGGGGACGCCGAGGACCAGGGGTGGCCCGGCGCGGCCCTTCAGGTATTCCCGCAGGGTCTCCCCGTCCTCGACGCCCGCCTCCTTCAGGGCGGTGGAGAAGATGACGGCGTTCCCGTTGAGGCTCAGGATGAGGCCGGTGACGCACGGCGTGGCGATCGAGCCGAGGCCCAGGGTGGTGGAGAGGGTCATCGGGGCGCAGGCGTGGGCGGCGTCGAGTTCCCGGTAGATCAGCTTGTCCCGGATCGTGGCCCAGCCCGGCTCCCGGCTCAGCTCGACGCGGAGGCCGTATTTCTCATAGAGGCCCATCTCCTTCGCCATGATGAGGGGCGCGGCGTCGCACAAAGGAATGAAGCCGAGGCGGAGCGAGGTGGCCCGGCCCACGATGGCGGGGGCGGCGGAGGGAGCGGAGGTTTTGCGGGCCTTCATGTCGATTCTGGAATGAGCGGTGTTCGCTTCGGTACAAGCGATTTCAATGCCGGATCGAAATCGGTTTCGCATAAAAAGGATTCATTGTTTTCCTGAAACGCATGCGCTTTTTTCATTGTCTTCGGGCAGGAAAACATCGATCCTTGGCGTCAGGCGTGGAGGATCGGGGGGTCTTTCCATCGTCGTCCTTTTTCTTCATTCCGCCATGTCCGCCCCCCTCGACAGCCGCCAGCTCCGGGCCTTCGTCACCCTCGCCCGCACCGGATCGTTCACCCGCACCGGACGGGAACTCCATCTTTCCCAATCGGCGGTCAGCCATTCCCTGAAGGCGCTGGAGGAGGACCTGGCCTGCCGCCTCTTCGAACGGACGGGGCGCAGCGTCCGCCTGACGTCGGCGGGGGAGGAACTCCTCGTCCACGCGGAGAAAATCGTGATGGAGATGGCGACGGCGCGGGAGCGACTGGGGCAGCTCAACCGCTGGGGCCACGGCCGCATCCAGGTGGGCGTGACGACGACGGCCTGCCAATACATCCTTCCGGGCGTCCTGCGGGAGTTCAAGGAGAGCTTCCCCCACTGCGCCGTCCAGATCGAGCCGGGGGACACCCCCGCCCTGATCGACCTCCTGCGCGAGGGGCGGATCGACTTCGCCATCGGCCTCGAACCCCGGGACAAGGGCTCCGTCGAGTTCCGCCCCCTCTTCAGCGACGAACTGGTCGGCGCCGTCGGCCCCCTCCATCCGTGGGGGGTCGCAGGGTGCCTGACCGGGCGACCCTCGCCTCGGAGCGCTTCATCCTCTACTCGAAGACGAGCTACGTCATCGGCCTCATCGAGGAATACTTCCGTTCCGAGAAGATGGCCCTCCCCGTCGCGATGGAGCTGGGGAGTGTCGAGGCGATCAAGGAACTGGTAAAGCTGGGCCTGGGCGTCAGCATCCTCGCGCCGTGGGCGATGCGGAAGGAACTGGAGGAGGGCTCCCTGATCGCCGTCTCCCTGGGGAAGCGGCGGCTGCGGCGGCAGTGGGGCATCCTCGTCCGCAAGGGGCACCGCCTCAGCCTGGCCCACGAGACCTTCCTGGGCCTGTGCAAGACGGTGACGGAAGGCTTCGGGAACGACATCGCGCTCGCCAAAAGAGGGACTTGATCGCGCGCGGGGGGCGGGCGATGGTATGGGACTCCCTCAATCCCTTTTCCCCCGCCATGCCTTTGGAAACGACCCAATCCCGCGTCATCCTCCTCCTCTTCCTGGCCGCGTTCCTGGGCGTGATCGGGGGTTCCCTCCTCGTCTTCCCCGACCGGATCAAGGCGGCCCGGGAACGGAACACCCTCCTCGCCGCCCGCGCCCTCTACACCGCCATCGAGGCGGCGGGGGCCGACCGGACGCCGGGCGGCATCGGCTACCCGGCGGAGAGCGGTGCGAAATCGACCCCGGAATATTACGCCGCCCTCCAGGAAAAGGGCTACCTCCTGCGGCGGGACTATCCCCTCCTCTCGAACCTCGTCCTGGCGAACACCTCCGAGGCCGATCCCCGCGCCACCGTCCTCTTCCTCTCCCGCAGCGGGTACAGCCGCTACGGGCTGGGACGGGAGAAGAAGCTCTCCCCCACCTACCTCGTCTGCCACCTCGACGGGACGATCGACCGGCTTCCGATCGATATTCCCCCGACGAACCTCCCGCCGCGGTCGCCGACGTTTTTGGAGCCGTAGGGCGGGAACGACGGCGCTATCGCGTCAGCCGCTCCAGCGCCTCGCGGTACTTCGCCACCGTGCCGTCGATGACTTCCTGCGGGAGGAAGGGGCCGGGGGGGCTCTTGTCCCAGTCGAGGGTCTCCAGGTAGTCGCGGACGTATTGCTTGTCGAAGCTGGGCTGCGGGCCGCCGGGGGCGTACCGGTCGGCGGGCCAGAAGCGGGAGCTGTCGGGCGTCAGCGCCTCATCGATCAGGATCACCTCGTCCTCCGGCGTCAGGCCGAATTCGAACTTCGTGTCGGCGATGATGATGCCGCGCTCCAGGGCGTAGGCGGCGGCCTTCGTGTAGAGGGAGAGGGTCAGGTCGCGCAGCTGCGCGTAGCGGGCGTCGCCCAGGATCGAGCGGGCGGCGGCCTCGTCGATGTTCTCGTCGTGCCCGGCCTCGGCCTTCGTCGAGGGGGTGAAGAGGGGGTGCGGGAGCTGCGACGATTCGAGGAGGCCGGGGGGCAGGACATAGCCGCCGACGGTGCCGCGCATTTGGTATTCCTTCCAGCCGGAGCCGGAGACGTAGCCCCGGGCGATGCACTCCACCGGGATCACCCGGCACCGCCGCGCGCGGACCAGGCGGCCTTCCCATTCCGGGATGACGACGCCCTCGGGGAGGTCGTAGGAGAGGACGTGGTTCGGCACGAGGCCGGACAGGAGCTCGAACCAATGGCGGGAGAGGCGGGTGAGGAGGCGGCCCTTGTCCGGGATCGCCGAGGGGAGGATGACGTCGAAGGCGGAGAGGCGGTCGCTCGCCACGATCCAGAACTCGCCGCGCCACGTGTAGAGGTCGCGGACCTTGCCGCTGCGCAGGCGCTCGATGTTGTACGCTTCGAGGACGGTGGGATCGGGATTCGACATGGGAGGCGCGGAGTGTGGGGGGAAACGGGCGGAAACGCAACGCTGGGCCGCGCCGTTGCGTCGAAATGCGGCGTTCCGTTCGCCTCCCCTGCGGGCTTGCACCCCGGGGCGCGGGTGATAGCATACGGGATCACCTCGCTTATGACCTCCTCCCCCTCCCGTTGGCGTTCCCTTTCCTTCCTTCTTTCCTGCGCCGCCGTGGTCGCCGTCGCCGGATTCGGCCTTCTGACGACCGGCTGCCAGCAGAACGACAAGGCCCTCGCCGCCGAGGACGACAGCAATCCCCACTTCCACGCCGCGACCCTCCAGGTCCAGCAGCAGAACTTCGACGCCGCCGCGAAGGAATACGAGGCCGCCCTCCGCGCGAATCCCGCCGTCTCCGAGGCCCACTACGAGCTGGGCCTCCTCTACGCCGACCACCTCTCCGAGCCGATCGCCGCCCTCTACCACTTCAACCAATACCTCCTCGACCGCCCGAACGGGGAGAACTCCCAGCAGGCCCAGGCCCGGCTCAACGCCGTCTCCATCGGCTTCGCCGCCACGGTGCCGAATTCCCCGATCCAGAACGCCGAGGTCTTCGCGAAGCTCCAGAAGGACAACCAGGACCTCCAGCACGCCCTCGCCACCTCGACCCAGCGCGTGAACGACCTCCTCTCGAAGCTCGCCGCCGCCGCGGCGAAGCAGGACGGCCCCGCCGACTCCTCCGCGCCCGCCGTCGCCACGGCCCCCGCGCTGAAGGACGCCACCGCGCCTGCCGCCTCGGAGACGACGGCCGGGGCGCCCGCCGCCGTGCCGGTCCCGGCGCCCGCCCCCGTCGTCGCGGCTCCGGCCACCGCCGCGCCCGCCGCCGTCGGCGGGGAACAGGAGTACGTCATCGTCGGCGGCGACACCCTCTGGAAGATCGCGAAGAAGTTCTACCCCGGCCACATCACCGAGGGGATCAACAAGATCAAGGCCGCGAACACCGACATCCTCGTCGAAGGGAAGCCGCTGAAGATCGGCACCCAGATCCACATCCCGGCCCCTTAATTTTTCCCTGAGCCGAGCGCCCCATGAACAAAGCCTATCCCTCCCCCGCAGGCGGCAACGATCCGCAGGAGGAACTCCTCCCCGGCGCGGGCCGTCCGAAGCCGACCGGGACCGCCCTCTCCGTCGACGACCTGAACCTGAAGGTGCAGCAGGCGGAGGAGGTCCTCCTCGACCTCGAACGCCGCCGGGAACAGATCGAGCGGCAGAAGCGGCAACTGGAGGAGATCCGACGCAAGCAGTACGAGTTCGAGGGCGGCCAGCGGGAGCAGATCGAGCGCCTCCGGCGCGGCGTCGTCCTCCTCGACCAGCACGAATTCGACCTGAAGCGGGAGTGCGAGGAAGTCGCCCTCATCCGCGATTCCTTCGCCGCCCACCTCCGTCAGCTGGAGGGAATCCTCCCCCAGACCTGGAACCCGGCCGAGTTGGAGGACGAGTTGACCCGCGCCCTGGCCACCGTCGATCAGGCTCGGGCCGCCTACAGCCAGTCCCAGGTCCGCCTGGAGGCCCTCCGCCGCCTCTCCACCAGCGGCAGCGGCAAGAGCCACACCGAGGACGCCGAAGCCGACGAGGCCTCCATCCGCGAGGGCGAGGAAGTCTTCGCCGTCAACGCGGCGGGGCAGGGCGGGCACGCCATCGGCCTCGGCTTTTGGGGCAAGGTCGGGACCGGCTTCGCCTATTCCCTTCCCCTCCTCATCGGCCTCTTCGTCCTCCTCCTGATCTGGCTGGCGGCGGGCGGCACCGTACCGGCCAAATAGGGCCAAGTAATCCTTCTCCTCCCCCCCGACGCTATGGCGTGGTCGACGAATAAACCGGACGATCCCTTCGCGCAGCGGCAGCGCGACTTGGCCGAGGAGGAGAAGCGCCTGGCCGAAGAAGCCGCCCGCCTCCGCGAGCGCCTCGCCGCCGAGGCCGAGGAGAAGGAGACCCAGACCCGCGCCGCCCGCCGCCGCGAGGAGAACCCCGCCCTCCATCCCGAGCCCGAGCCGGCCCCCGCCTCCCCCCCCAGCGCCATGCGCCGCCGGGATCGGGCGCGGTTCTTCGTCCTGCTCTTTGTCCTCCTGCTGGTGGTGCTGTGGTTGGTGCGGGTGTTGGGGTAGGGGGGGTGGCTGGAGACTGCCTGCGCTGTAGCGCAGGCAGTCTCCGGTCCCGAAGGGACGCACCCAGAACCTCGCGCCCCCCCATCGAAAGGGCCTCGACACCCCGCGCCGCGTTGTTCTAGCGTGAGGGTCCTACCCCCCCATCCAACGAACCACCCCACTCTTATGGCCGAATCCGCCTCCTTCCAGACCGCCGACGCGCAGACCCTCACGGCGAACACGATCCGCATCCTGACCCTCGACGCCGTCGAGGCCGCGAAGTCGGGCCACCCCGGCCTGCCGATGGGCTGCGCCGAATTCGCCACCGTCCTCTGGACGAAGTTCCTCAAAATTGACCCGACGAATCCGAAGTGGCCGAATCGCGACCGCTTCGTCCTCTCCGCGGGCCACGGCTCGATGCTCGTCTACAGCCTCCTCCACCTCGCCGGATTTGCCTCCGTCCCGATGGAGGAGATCAAGCGCTTCCGCCAGCTCCACAGCAAGACCCCCGGCCATCCCGAGTCGTTCGACACCGAGGGCGTCGAGGTCACCACCGGGCCCCTGGGCGCGGGCACCGGCAACTCCGTCGGCCTCGCCATCGGCCAGAAGCACAACGCCGCCGTTTACAACACGGACGACTTTAAAGTCAGCGACCACAAGGTCTACGCCATTGTCTCCGACGGCGATCTGCAGGAAGGCGTCTCCCATGAGGCCGCCGCCCTCGCCGGTCACCTGGGCCTCGACAACCTCATCTGGTTCTACGACGACAACAACGTCAGCATCGAGGGCCACAACGACGTCGCCTACAGCGACAACGTCCCCCTCCGCTTCCGCGCCTACCACTGGCACGTCATCGAGATCGACGGCAACGACACCGACCAGATCGAGCGCGCCCTGACCGAGGCCAACCACGTCGTCGGCCAGCCCACCATCATCATCGGCAAGACCATCATCGGCAAGGGCTCCCCGAAGATGGCCGGGACCCACAAGGCCCACTCCGACGCCTTCGGCCCCCGAGGAAGTCGCCGCCACAAAGCGCAACCTGGGCTGGCCCGACGACCAGTTCTTCCTCGTCCCGGAAAAGGTCACCGCGCTCTTCGCCGAAAAACGGCAGGCCTGGGCCGCCCAGCGCGCCGAATGGGAAAAGGGCTTCGCCGCCTACGCCGCGAAGAACCCCGAAAAGGCGAAGACCTTCCAGGACGCCCTCGCGAAGAACCTCCCGGCCGACCTCGAAGCCGCCCTGCCGAAGTTCCCCGCCGGCAAGCCCCAGGCCACCCGCAACGCGGGCGGCGAAGTCCTCGCGGCCCTCTTCCCGAAGGTCCCGTGGCTCCTCGGCGGCAGCGCCGACCTGGCCCCCTCCACCAAGACCCACGTGAAGGGCTTCGGCGAATTCCAGAAAAACAACTACGCCGGGCGCAACCTCCACTTCGGCATCCGCGAGCACGGCATGGGCGGCATCGTCGCAGGCCTGGCCTACTACGGCGGCTTCCTCCCCTACGGATCGACGTTCTTCGTCTTCACCGACTACATGCGGCCGCCCATCCGGCTCTCCGCCCTCTCGAAGATCCAGTCCCTCTTCGTCTTCACCCACGACTCCATCTTCGTCGGCGAGGACGGTCCCACCCACGAGCCCGTCGAGCACCTGGCCACCCTGCGCGCCATCCCGAACAGCACCGTGATCCGGCCCGCCGACGCCAACGAGACCTCCTACGCGTGGTTCGCCGCGCTGCAGAACAAGACCGGCCCCACCAGCATCATCCTCAGCCGCCAGAACCTCCCCGTCTACGACCGCGGCGAGGCGACCGGCATCGCCTGCGCCTCCAACGTCCTCAAGGGCGGCTACGTCTTCTGGGAGAACAAGAAGGGCGCGACCCCTGACATCCTCCTCATCGGCACCGGCTCCGAGCTGGAGCAGGCCTTCGAGGCGGGGAAGAAGCTGGCCGAGGCCGGGAAGGCCGTCCGCGTCGTCTCCCTCCCCTCGTGGGAACTCTTCGAGAAACAGGACGCCGCCTACAAGGAAAGCGTCCTCCCGAAGGCCGTCACGAAGCGCGTCGCCGTCGAGGCCGGAATCAAGCTCGGCTGGGAACGCTACATCGGGAACGAAGGGCAGTTCGTCGGCGTCGAAAAATTCGGCGCCAGCGGTCCCGCCCCCCAGATCGCGAAAGAATACGGCCTCACCGTCGAGAACGTCCTGGCCCACGCCCAATAAAGCAGGAAAGGCAAGAGTCCGTCCCCTTCGCCAAGCGCCATTTATCGCTTAAGCCAATCAGGCCGATCCGCCGCAGGGAGGATCGGCCTTTTTGCGCCGACCCTCGGATCGGTCCCCGTAGAAACCCCCATTGCGGTGGGAGACCGAAGGGCGTATTTTTCTTCCGTTATGGCCGACGCCTCCTTGATTGATTGGGTCCAGCTCGATCTCATCCGCCGCGAATGCGGGGGAGAGGCCGCCGTCATCTTCGCCGACCTCGTCAGCGAATTCGACAGCCTCTTCGCCAACTTCACCCGCCTTGTCGAGATCGGCGACCCCACGGGCGTCTCCCGCCTCGCCCACCAGATCAAGGGCTCCACCTCCTCCTTC
>CAISZB010000115.1 GCA_903889845.1 uncultured Verrucomicrobium sp.
ATTCAGCGGAGGAGAACTCTCGTTGGACGCAAAGCGCGATTCTACCCTGCCCCGAAGGGGCGCCCTTCCTCTTGTCTCCCCTCCCCGAAGAAGTGCCCCCCCTCGCCCCCTCCCCCCCAGCCCCAGGTTGAAGATCGAAACCGCGCTCTGCAGTTCCTCCGCCTGATGGTCCAGATTCTCCGTGCTGCGGGACGATTTCTCGACGAGGGCGGCGTTCTCCTGGGTGACGCGGTCGATCGCGGTCACGGCCTGGTTGATCTGGCCCAGGCTCTGCGTCTGCTCCCGGCTCGAAGCGGCGATCGCGTCGATGAGGTGGGAGACCTGCGTCACGGAGGCGATCATCTCCTCCATCGTCTTCTCGGTCCCGCGGACCAGCTCGGCGCCGTGACCGATCTTCTGCCCGCTGGTCTCGATCAGGAGGCCGATTTCCTTCGCCGCGCTGGAGACCCGCGCCGCCAGGTTCCGCACCTCGTCGGCGACGACGGCGAATCCGGCCCCGGCCTCCCCGGCGCGCGCCGCCTCGACGGCGGCGTTCAGCGCCAGGATGTTCGTCTGGAAGGCGATCCCGTCGATCAGCTTCGTGACGTCCCGGATCTTCTTCGACGCCGCCTCGATCTCCGTCATGGTCTCGGCCAGGCGGCGGAAGTCCTCCCCGCCGCGTCGGGCCACCTCGGAAGCGGAGGCGGCAAAGCGGTCGGCCTCGACGGTGTGGTCGGTGGTCTGGAGGAGGGTGGAGGAGAATTCCTCCAGGCTGGCCGCCGTCTCTTCCAGGTTCGCAGCCTGGGACTCGGTCCGGTCGGCCAGGTCGGCGTTCCCGCCCGCGATAGCCCCCGTGGCCTCCTTGAGGGAATCGATGCTGCTCCAGATGTCGCCGATGACGGCGCGGAGGTTGACCTTCGTCTGCCGCAGGCCGCGCAGCAGCCGCCCCACGTCGCCGTCGCTGCTCCGCGAGACGAAGTGGGAGAGATCGCCGCTGGCCAGGGAACAGGCTCCCAGGCTCGCCTCGTGGAGCGGCAGCAGGACGGTGACGCGGAGGTTCCAGCCGAGGCCGAGGAGCGCCAGGACGCCGCCCGTCGCCGCCGCCGCGACCCCGACCCCGTGCCCCGGCAGGAACACCGCGAGGCCGACGGCCCCGAGGAGGCCGACGATCCCCAGGGAGAGGAGGAGAGCGACCCGGGCGAGGAGCGGGATCTTCAGTTGAAAAAAGTTCAACAGGCCGCCGAGCACCCCGACGCGGACGGCCGCCCCTTCGCGGAGGCCCAGGCCCCGGGCTTTCCCGGTGCGGATCCTTTCATAAAGGGCGGCGGCCCCGGCGATCTGTTCCCGGGTCGGCTTCGTCCGGACGGAGAGGAATGAGGTGACGACGCCGTTCTCCCGGACCGGGGTGACGTTGGCGACGACCCAATAGAAGTCGCCGTTCTTCCGGCGGTTCTTCACGATCCCGGTCCACGGCAGTCCCTTGAACAGGGTCTCCCACAGGTCGGCGAAGGCCTCCGGGGGGACGTCGGGATGGCGGATGATATTGTGCGCCTGGCCCAGGAGCTCCTCCAGAGCGAAGCCGCTGGCATCGACGAAGGCTTGATTCGCGTAGAGGATATGCCCCTTCAGGTCGGTCTTCGAGATGATGAAATCATCTTCCTGGAGTTCGTGTTCGCGATCGGTGACGGGAAGGTTGAGGCGCATGGGAGTGGGTGGCTGGGGCGTTGCGACGCTGTATCCGGAAGGAGTCCGTCGGATCATCGTGCCGGAAGCAGCCTTTTCTTGGGATCGGCCTTTGTCTTATTTTTGCGTAGTCTTTTTCCTACAATTAACTTGGCGGGTCGAATTATTGTGAAACACTAAGCGTTCGTGAAGGAGCTCACCCGTGCCCGCAGCCTGATCCTCACGATCTTCGGGATCACCCTCGGCCTCGTGATCTGGATGAACATGCCGGTCGATCCCCTGCCGGCCAACGCCCACGCCACCCGCATCGCCATCGACAAGGACGCCCACACCGCCACGCTCTACGACGGCGAGAAGATCCTGAAAGTGTACAAGGTCGCCCTCGGCACGCCGGGACCGAAGGTCGCCGAGTACGACGGAAAGACGCCGGACGGAAACTACTTCATCCAGTCCGTCGAGCCCCAGAGCACCTACCACATGACCCTGCCTTTGAACTACCCGACGGTGGGGGACATGGTCGAGGCCGCCCAGCACAACGCCCACGCCGGGGGAATCATCTCCCTCCACGGGGTGAAGAACGGCTGGAGCTGGCTGGGCCGCGCCCACCGCCTCCTCGACTGGACCGACGGTTCCATCGCCGTCACGAACGTCGAAATCGAGGAAATCGTCCGCGCCGTCCCGACGGGGACTCCCGTTTCCATTTGGGAATAATCCGATATCTGTGGTAGGGTGGTCGTTCTCATGACCCCCTGTTCCCGCAGAACGCGCCGAAGCTGGGTTCCGCCGTTTTTCCTTCCCCTGCTGCTCTCCTTCCTGTTCCTGGCCCAGGCGGGCGCGGCCCCGCTCGTCTACGTCATCCCCGTCCAGGACGAGGTCGATCCCTCCCTCGCCTCCGTCGTCCGGCGCGGCGTCCGCGAGGCGGTCCGGGAGCGGGCCGACTACCTCCTCCTCCGCCTCGACACCCCCGGAGGCCGGGCCGACTCGATGGAGGAGATCGTCCGCGCCGTCGAGTCGTTCCCGAACCAGGAGAACACCCTCTCCTACGTCGACAAGAAGGCCGCCTCCGCCGGGGCCTTCATCGCCTCCTCCACCCGACGCATCTACATGGCCCCCGGCTCCGTCATCGGCGCGGCGACGCCCGTGATGCTCGGCGCGGGCGGCGGCTCCCCGGAAAAGCTGCCGGAGAGCTACGAGCGGAAAATCGTCTCCTTCTTCAACGCCACGGGCCGCGCCACGGCGCAACGGCACGGACACAACCCCGAGGTCTTCGCTGCGATGGTCGATGGCGACCAGGGCCTCGTCCTCGACGGCGCCACGGTCCTGCCGAAGGGCCGCATCCTGACGCTGACCAACGTCGAGGCCGAGCACCGCTACGGCACCCCGCCCCGGAACCTCCTCTCGGAGGGGACCGTCCCAACGCTGGAAGCCCTCGTCGCCCAGATCGCCGGGCCCGGCGCGACGATCGAGACGCTGAAGCCGACCGGCTTCGAGCACATCGGCCGCTTCCTCGTCCGCATCGCCCCCCTCCTCCTCACCCTCGGCATGATCCTCGGCTACCTGGAGTTCAAGGCGCCGGGGACGTGGCTCTTCGGCATCGGGGCGGCGGTCTGCTTCCTCCTCTTCTTCCTGGGCAGCTACGTCGCGGGCCTGAGCGGGTACGAGCCGATTGCCCTCTTCCTCCTCGGCGTCGTCCTCATCGCGGTCGAAGTCTTCTTCCTCCCCGGCTTCATCGTCCCCGTCGCCACGGGGCTCCTCCTCCTGCTCCTCGCCTTCCTCTGGGCGATGGCCGGGCAGACCTCCGAACCGGGGCAGGCCCTCCCCTCCCTGCCCGACTTCCGCGGCGCGCTCTTCCGCCTCGTGGGGGCCGTCGCCGGGGCGGCGGTCGTCATCGCCCTGCTGGCCCGTTTCCTGGTGACGAGCGGCGTAGCGCGCGGCCTCACCACCCGCCCCATCGAGGAGGCGACCGGCCACGGCCCCTCCCTCCCCGCCACCGCCGAGGGACACGCCGTCCGCGTCGGCGACGAGGGCCGCGCCGCCTCCGCCCTCCGCCCTGCGGGCACGGCCCTCTTCGGCGGCCGTCGGATCGACGTCGTCTCCAACGGCGACTTCATCCCGGAAGGAACCCCCGTCCGCATCGTCGGCATCGAGGGCATCCGAATCGTCGTCGTCGCCCTGGCCTGATTTTCTCCTTTTTCCAGCCTCAACCCCCCAAAAACATGACCGAACCCCTCAATCTCATCACCCTCGTCGTCGGCATCGTCCTGATCGTCGTCGTCCTCTTCGTCGCCTTCCTCCTGGTCAACTTCGTCGGCATCTACGTCCGCGCGTGGATCTCCGGGGCGCACGTCTCCCTGATGAACCTCGTCGGCATGCGTCTCCGCCGCATCCCGCCCTCCCTCGTCGTCAACCAGCGGATCACGGCGCTCCGCTCCGGCCTCGACGTCTCGACGGCCCAGCTGGAGACGCATTACCTGGCCGGGGGCAACATCGAGGCCGTCGTCCGCGCCCTCATCGCCGCCGCGAAGGCGGGCATCCCGCTCGACTTCGACCGGTGCTGCGCCATCGACCTCGCCACCCTCGGCTCCGGCAAGAGCGTCTTCGAGGCCGTCCGCACCAGCGTCAACCCGCGCGTCATCGATTGCCCGAACTCCGGGTCCGGCCTCACCGCCATCGCCGGTGTCGCCAAGGACGGCATCGCGGTCAATGTCCGCGCCCGCGTCACCGTCCGGACGAACCTCGACCGCTTCGTCGGCGGCGCGACGGAGGAGACGATCATCGCCCGCGTCGGCGAAGGCATCGTCGCCACCATCGGCGCGTCCGAATCGTACAAGCAGGTCCTGGAGTTCCCCGACCTCATCTCCAAGACCGTCCTCGCGAAGGGCCTCGACTCCGGCAGCGCCTTCGAGATCCTTTCCATCGACATCGCCGAGGTCAGCGTCGCCGACAACATCGGCGCGAAGCTCCAGGCCGAACAGGCCGAGGCCGACAAGCGCGTCGCCCAGGCCCGCGCCGAGGTCCGCCGCGCCGCCGCCGTCGCGCTGGAACAGGAACAGCGCGCCCGGGTCCAGGAAATGCGGGCGAAGGTCGTCGAGGCCGAGGCCCAGGTCCCCCTCGCGATGGCCGAGGCCTTCCGTGCCGGGAACCTCGGCATCATGGACTACTACAAGATGAAGAACGTCCAGGCCGACACCCAGATGCGGACCAGCATCGCCGGGGAAGAGCGCCCCGCCGATCCGGCTTCCTGAACCGGGCTTCATCCCGCAACGAACACCCCCCGCGCATGGACATCGAGCAAGCCAGTGCCGATTGGATCGGCCTCCTCGTCATCCTGGGAGCCATCGTCGCCCAGGCCGTCAGCGCCCTGCGCCGGGGGACTCCGCCGACCGCGCCGGAACCGCGGGAGCGCCCCCAGCATCGCCCTCCCGTCCAAGCCGCGCCCCGTCCCGCTCCGGCTCCGGCCCCCGCCCCGGCCTGGCGACCGGAGCCGGCTATCCCGCCCCGGCCTTCCGTCCCGGCACCGACCCCGGTCCCTGCCGCCGCCGATCCCGACGCCGCCGACCTCCATCGCCTCCTCGAACGGCTCCGCCAATCGGACGCCACGCGGGACACCCTCGCGACCAGCGAGCGGGCCGAGAGAAAAGAATCCCTCACCGTCGGCACCTCCGTCACCCTGAACCAGGCGTCCGCCGGAATGCAGCGCCTCCAGGCGGCCCTCCGCAACCGGGGCGAACTCCGCCGGGCCATCATCCTCTCCGAGGCCCTCCAGCCGCCGCTGGCGCTGCGGGGGTAGGGGGACGCGGCGAAATAACAGTCGTTTCTTATGGCACACGGTGCCTAGAGTGATCCCATCATCGCAGATGATGATGTTCGTCCCAAGGGGGTTCCATTCCGCCTATGAATTTCCACTCCCTCGCCTATTGGCACGACCGCCGGCATCAGGACGCCCACACGCACCGGCATCTCCCCGCAGGCTTTCCCAAGCTCTCCTCGTTTCTGCCCTTCGTCCTCGGCGGCGCGATGGCGCTCCTTCCGCCGCCTCCCGGCCTGGCCCAGTATAGCTGGTATTACGTCGCCCTTTTCGTGACGGTGATCGGCTGCCTGATCTCCGAACCGATTCCCGCCGCCGCCGTCGGCTTCGTCGGCGTCGCCGTCGCCGCGATCGCCGCCCCCTGGGTGATGTTCAGCCCGGAACAGCTGGCGCAGACCGGATTCAACGCGAAGGCGGCGGCCATCAACTGGGCCCTCTCCGGCTTCTCCAACTCGACCGTCTGGCTCATCTTCGCCGCCTTCGTCTTCTCCCTCGGCTACGAAAAGACCGGCCTGGGGCGGCGCATCGCCCTGATGCTGGTCTCGAAGCTGGGCGGCAACACCCTCTCCCTCGGCTACGCGATCATGGTCTCCGACGTGGTGCTGGCCCCGTTCACGCCGTCGAACACGGCGCGGAGCGGCGGCACGATCTACCCGGTCATCAAGAACCTCCCCGAACTCTACGGCTCGAAACCGAACGACGTCTCCTCCCGGAAGATCGGCGGCTACCTGATGTGGACGGCGGTCGCGTCGACCTGCATCACCTCTTCGCTCTTCCTCACCGGCCTCGCCCCGAACCTCCTTGCCCTCGAACTGGTCCGCAAGACGGCCCACATCGACATCACCTGGTCCCACTGGTTCCTCGGCTTCCTCCCGGTCGGCGTCATCCTGCTCGCCGCCACGCCGTGGCTCGCCTACCGCTTTTACCCGCCGGAGATCACCCGCAGTCCCGAGGTCCAGACGTGGGCGAAGGCCGAGCTGGCCAAGCAGGGGCCGCTCTCGGCGAAGGAAATCGTCCTCATCGTCCTCGTCGTCGGGGCCTTGGCCCTCTGGATCTTCGGGACCAGCGTCGTCGATCCCACCACCGCCGCCCTCCTCGTCGTCGCCCTGCTGGTGGTGACCCGGACGATTGCGTGGACCGACGTCCTCGAAGACCGCCCCGCGTGGAATACCCTCGTCTGGTTCGGCACCCTGGTCCCCCTGGCGGGCGGCCTCGTGCAGACGGGCGTCGTCAAATGGCTCGCCGGATTGGCCGGGGCCCCGCTCGCCCATCTCTCCGTCACGGGGGCCCTGGTCGCCCTGGTCGTGGCGTTCTTCCTCCTCCACTACCTCTTCGCCAGCGTCACCGCCCACGTCACCGCCCTCATGCCCGTGATGCTCGCCCTCGCCGCCGCCGTCCCCGGCATGCCGATGGAGACCGCCGCCCTGGTGCTCTGCCTCAGCCTCGGCATCATGGGAATCATCTCCCCCTACGGCACCGGCCCCAGCCCCGTCTACGCGGGCAGCGGCTTCCTCCCGGGCCGGGATTACTGGCGGTTGGGCGCCCTGTTCGGGCTGTTCAATCTGGTGGTGTTCCTGGGCGTGGGGCTGCCGATGATCCTGTGGTTTAGGTAAAGCCCTTCGGGACCGGGTAGAGTCGCTTCGCTTCCCTGTACAGGTGGAGGC
>CAISZB010000116.1 GCA_903889845.1 uncultured Verrucomicrobium sp.
AGGTTCTCCAGGCTGCCGAAGCGGCCGATCAGTTCCTCGGCGACGCGGAGGGCGGAGGCCCCTTCCCGTCCTGTCCTGAGGAGGATCGCGATCAACTCGGCGCTCTTCAGCGCGGCGGGGCCGTGGGCCTGGAGCCGTTCCCGGGGACGATCCTCGTCCGGCATGTCGCGGATCGTGTCGCTCATCTCAAGACTCGACGTCGGCGTGATAGGGCTCGACCCGCCGCTGGAGGCCGGGGGGGATGCGGGCCGTGATCTCGATCCGGTCCCCCTCGTAGGAGATCGTCTCGACGTTGCCCTCCCGATGGAGTTCGGCGACGAGGCCCGTCTCGTTGTGGGGGACGGAGAGGCGGACCCGCCGCCGCCGGGAGACGAGGCGGTCGGCGATAGCCCGCAGGAGCCCCTCGATCCCCTCCCCGGTCTGGGCGGAAATGGCCACGCTGCCGGCGTGGAATTCCAGGACGCGGGCGACGGTTTCCGGCGCCACGGCGTCGGTCTTGTTGAAGACGACGAGGGCGGGTTTCTCCTGCGCCCCGATCTGGCAGAGGACGTCGTGGACGGCGACGATCTGCCCGTCGTACTGCGGGTGGCTCAGGTCGACGATGTGGAGGAGGAGGTCGGCCTCGCAGACTTCCTCCAGCGTCGCCTTGAAGGCCTCGACGAGGTCGTGCGGCAGCTTCTTGATGAAACCGACGGTGTCGGTGAAGAGCGCCCGCTGCTTGTCGGGGAGGTCGATGACCCGCGTCGTGGGGTCGAGGGTGGCGAAGAGCTTGTCCTCGGCCAGGACCTCGGCCCGGGTGAGGAGATTGAAGAGGGTCGATTTTCCCGCGTTCGTGTAGCCGACGAGGGAGACGACGGGCCAGTTGTGCCGGGTGCGCCCCTGCCGCTGCGTCGCCCGGTGCTGGCGGACGGAGACGAGGTCCCGGCTGATCTTCGCGATCTTTTCCTGGACGCGGCGGCGGTCGACTTCGAGCTGCGTCTCGCCCGGGCCCCGGGTCCCGATGCCGCCCGTCTGCCGGGAAAGGTGGGTCCACATCCGGGTCAGCCGGGGGAGGAGGTAATTGAGCTGCGCCAGCTCGATTTGCAGCTTCCCTTCCTTCGTCTTCGCGCGGAAGGCGAAGATATCGAGGATGATCTGGGTCCGGTCGATGATCTTCCGTTTGACCGCGTTGGAGAGGTTGCGGCTCTGCGCGGGGGAGAGCTCGTCGTCGAAGACAACCGAGTGGAGGTCGTCCTCCTCGCACAGAACGGCGATCTCCTCGGCCTTTCCCTTGCCGATGTAGTAGGGGGCCGTCGGCCGGGGGAGGCGCTGGATGACGGAGCGGACGACCTCGCCGCCCGCCGTCTTCACGAGGGAGGCGAGCTCGTCGAGGGAATCGACCTGGTCGGCGTGGCTGTCGCCGTCCCGTTCCAGGGCGACGAGGACGGCGCGCTCGCGCTCGGCCGATTTCTTGACCGGGGGGACTAGCATGAAGAGGTGCGCAGAAGGGCGCGCACCCGGCCCGCCGTCGCGTCGCTGCTTTCGGATGAGGGAATCATCAGGGGCTCCACTTTGGATTCCCGGCGGAACCATGTCAATTGGCGCTTCGCATACTGCCGGGTCGCGTCGATGATCCCCAGGCGGGCGGCAGGAAGCTCCTCCGCCGGTTCCCCGCGCTCCACCCACGCGCCGAGGGTGTCGTAGCCGAGGGCGGCACATCCGGCGAGGGACCCCGCCCCGCCTTCGGCCAACAGGGCGCGAACCTCCCCGATCCAGCCCCCGCCCATCATCTTCCCGACGCGGACGGCGATCCGCGCCCGCAGATCGTCCCGCTCCCGGAGGAGGAGGAGGGCGCGGAACGATCCTTCCGCCAAAAGCGGCGGCGTCGCCCGTTCCGCCTGCCAGCGGCGCAGGGGCATCCCGGTCGCCGTCACCACCTCCAGCGCCCGCTGGACGCGGCGCGGGTTTTCCCAGTCGAATCCGGCCACTTCCGCCTGCCCGGGATCGAGGGCGCGGAGGCGCATCTGCAACTCGGCCAGGGGCAGGGCGGCCAGTTCGTCCCGGAGTTCCGGCGACGCGGGCGGGGCCTCGCTCAAGCCCTGGGTCAGCGCCCGGAAATAAAGCCCGGTCCCGCCGACAACGTAGAGGGGCCGCCCCCGATGTTCCGCGATGAAGGCCGCCGCCGCCTCGGTGTAGCGGGCCGTGTCGAAGCGGTGTTCCCGCCAGGAGACGAGGTCGAGGCCGCCGTGGGGGACCTGAGCCCGCTCCGCCGCCGTCGGCTTCCCGGTCCCGATGTCGAGGCCCCGGTAGACCTGCATCGAGTCGAGGGAGAGAATCGCCCCGCCCTCCTCCGCGGCCAGCCGGAGGGCCACCTCGCTCTTGCCGACGGCGGTCGGCCCCAGGAGAAAGATGATCATGAAGGAAAATATCCCGTCGTGCGGAGAACGAACCGCTTGGCCGCTTCGCGCAACGCGGGACCGAGGTCGGCCTCGGGATCGGGCTTCACGAACTTCGGGCGGAACCAGGGGAAGAGGCCGACGTAATCGTGAAGGACCAGCACCTGCCCGTCGCACGCCTCGCCGGAGCCGATCCCGATTGTCGGCACCCGGATCGCCTGCGTGATCCGCTCCGCCACGGCGGGGACGACCAATTCCAGGACAATCGCCGAGGCCCCCGCCCCGGCCAACGCGGCGGCGTCGGCCTCCAACGCGGCGGCCTCCTCCTCGGCCCGCCCCTTGATCTTGTACCCCCCCTCCTCCTTCACCGACTGGGGCAGCATCCCCAGGTGGCCGACGAAGGGGATCCCCGCCCGGAGTATCGCCTCGATCTGCGGGAGGAACTTCCGCCCCCCTTCGAGCTTCACCGCATGGGCTCCCGCCGCGACGAGGGCGCGGGCCGAGGTCACTGCCTCCTCCGGCGTGTCGTAGGTCTTGTAGGGAAGATCGGCGACGACAGTCGCCTGGCCCGTCACCGCGACTCCCCGGGCGACGGCGCGGGTGTGGTGGACCATGTCGGCCAGGGTCACCCGCGTCGTGTCCTCGTAGCCGAGGACGACCATGCCGAGGGAGTCGCCGACGAGGAGGAGCCGGACCCCGGCCTCGTCGAGGAGGCGGGCCGTCGGGTAATCGTAGCAGGTCAGGACGGCGACCTTTTCCCCGTTGCGCTTCGCGTCGGGGAGCCAGGAAGTTTTGTCGGTGCTCATGTCTTCAAGGTGTTCAAAAGTTCGAGAACCGTATGAGTCTCTCCCGGAAAGATAAGGCCGGGAACAATCGCCGCAAGCGGTTCGAGGACGAAGCGCCGCCCTTTCATCCGGGGATGGGGCACCACCAGGTCGGCCTCCGCGATCACGGCGTCGCCGAAGTAGAGGAGGTCGAGGTCGAGCGCCCGGGGCGCGTTCCGCTCCCCCTCGCGGGTCCCTTCCGTCCGCTCGTATTCCCGCAGGCGGGCAAGGAGCTCCCGGGCCGTCCCGGCGAACTCGATCTCCGCCGCCGCGTTGAGGAAGGCCCCGGAGCCGGGGGGACAATCGACCGGGGCCGACTCGAAGACGGGGGAGCGGAGGCAGTGGCCGGGGGAGAGCCGGGCCAGGAAGAGGAACGCCCGTTCCACCGCTCCGGCGCGGTCCCCGAGGTTCGATCCGATGGCGATTCCGGCTTTCAAGAGGAACGACGATGGCGGAGCCGGGGGATGGGATCAAGAGGAAGAATTTCACATTGATAACAAACAAGTTACACAGACACATGGAACGTTCCGCCGTTTCCCGCGTCTAACCTTGTACAGACTATGAACCCCACTGCGCCTCTGGCGTCGTTCCTTCGTTCCCACCGTTCCGTCCATTCCCTTCCCCTGGCCGCCCTCGTCGGCGGGGCCGCCCTCCTCCTCGCTCCCCTGCCGGGAGCCCATGCCGGATGGCTCTCCGGCGACGAAACCGGGAAGGCCCGCGAAGAGATGACTCCCGTCACCGACGCGACGCTGACCCGCGTCGCGGCAAACCTCGACCAGATCGAGGCCGACACAGCCCTCACCGAAAAGGCCCTCCGGCAGGGCCTCGGCGCCTCCAGCTCCGCCGATGTCGATCTCGCCGCCTACACCTCCGCCCAGACGGGCATCCAGAAGCGCCTCGACGACGCCGCCGCCGACCTCGCCTCCCTCGACAAGAAACAGGCCTATCTCCAGGGCAGCCACAAACTCGACGAGAACACCGACCTCCTGACTTCGGCCCAGCGGGAAAAGCTGGGCCTCCTCCAGGGACGCCGCCAGTCCGACGTCGCCCGCGCCGGGGCGATGGAAGCGCTGGTGAAGATGGCCTCCACCCGCAAGGACGACCTGGCCCGGGCCGAGGCGAAGAAGGTCAGCCGCGCCCAGACCCTCGCCGACATGCAGGCCAGCCAGGCCGCCGCGACAGCGTCGGGCGCGAACACGAACCAGAGTGCGGATTATTCCTCGGCCACCGTCGCGACGGCGGTGCCGGTGCAGCAGGCCCCGGCTCCGGCTCCGACGACTGTGATCGTCTCCGATCCCTACTACTACCCGCCCGCCTACGCCTATTATCCCCCGCCGTACTATGGCTATTATGGGCGGCCCTACCCCTATTACTACGGCCACCCCTATGGCCCCGGCGTGGTCCTCGACTTCAGCTTCGGCGGCGGGCATCACCACCATTGATGTTGGGGGACGGGGGGAGCGAAGTTATAGGTGCGGCCCTTCGGCGGCCCCTCTACCCCTTCGGCGGCAGCGACTCCCCATCGACCCACTTCCCCTCGATGAGCGAGGTGATCCCGTAGGGCGGGAAGCCCCGCTTCCGGAGGCGGACCAGGGAGATGAGCGTCCGGACGGCGACCTGGCCGATGGTCTCCATCTGCGGGCTGATCCCGGCCTCGGCGCTGCCGTCCTCGACGTTCATCGCCGCAAGGCCGATGTCACGCGGCGACTCAAGGCCGACGGAGCGGAGCAGGTCCCGGATGCCGGAAGCGGAGGAAAGAATCGCGTCGGGCCGGTTCACCCGGATCCATTCGACGAAGCGCTCCCGGACCTCGCCGGGCGCCGAACCCTCCCCGATCCAGAAGGGTGGCAGCGCCCCTTCGGAATTTTCGTGCGCCAG
>CAISZB010000117.1 GCA_903889845.1 uncultured Verrucomicrobium sp.
CCCCGTCTGCATCACCTGCGTCCGCGTCCCGGTCCTGCGCGCCCACTCCGAGGCCGTCGTGATCGAGACGGAGAAGCCGCTCTCCCCCGACGAAGCCCGGGAGATCCTCTCCCAGGCTCCCGGCGTGACGCTGATCGACGACCGGAAGGCGAATTATTTCCCCATGCCGATCGAGGCGAGCGGAAAGCTCGACGTCCTCGTCGGGCGGATCCGCGAGGATCTCTCCAACCCCGGCGGACACGGGCTGGCGCTCTTCGTGAGCGGGGACCAGCTCCTCAAGGGGGCGGCGTGGAACGCCGTCCAGATCGCCGAGGAATTGATCAAGTAGGGGCGCTGCGGAAGGGAACAGGGGAAGATTTATGGGACCGGCTCCGACGAACGCTTCCGAATCGATCCTGGCCTATCTCCGCTCGCTCCACGCGAAGTTCGCCGCCGTACGCGAGGGCGAGGTGGCGACGTACATTCCCGAATTGGGGAAGGCCGACCCGGAGTGGTTCGGCATCTGCCTCGTGACGGCGGGAGGCTCGGTCTACGAGGTGGGCGATACCGGGCAGCCGTTCACGATCCAGTCGATCTCGAAGCCGTTCCTCTACGGGCGGGTCCTGGAGGAGTGCGGCCTCGACCGGGTCCTGGCGAAGGTCGGCGTCGAGCCGACGGGCGACGCTTTCAATTCGATCAGTCTGGAGCCACTCACGGGGCGGCCCCGCAATCCGATGATCAATGCCGGGGCGATCACGACATTGAGCCTCCTCCCGGGCGGGAGTCGGGAGGAGAAGAACGCCGCGCTCCTCGACGTCTTTTCCCGCTACGCGGGCCGGAAGCTCGACTGCGACGAGGCCGTCTACCGCTCGGAAAGTGCGACGGCCGACCGCAACCGGGCGATCGGTTACATGCTCCGCAGCTTCGGCATCCTGGGGGACGACCTCCAGGACGTCCTCGAACTCTACTTCCGTCAGTGCTCGATCTCCGTCACCTGCCGCGACCTGGGGGTGATGGCCGCGACGCTGGCGAACAACGGGGTCAACCCGCTGACGGGGGAGCGGGCCTTGAAGGAGGAGTATGTGCCGAACGTCCTCGGCGTGATGGCGTCGTGCGGGATGTATAATTCGGCCGGGGAATGGATCTACCGCGTCGGGTTGCCCGCGAAGAGCGGTGTCGGCGGCGGGGTCATTGCGGTGCTGCCGGGGCAGCTCGGCATCGCGGTTTTTTCTCCCCGGCTCGACGCCCACGGGAACAGCGTGCGGGGGATGCGGTTGTGCGAGGAGCTTTCCCGCAAGCAGCAGCTCCATCTCCTCTCCCCGCCGATCAACGACGCCTCCGTCATCCGGGGTGTCCTGAGCGGGGCCGATTTCCATTCGACGCGGATCAGCCTGTTGCAGGAGTTCCGCCTGCTCGCGAAGGAAGGGGACCGGATCAAGATTCTGCAGCTGCAAGGGAACCTCACGTTCACTTCGGCGGAGGGGGTTTCCCGCGCGATCCAGGCCCATGCGGGGGAGGGGCGTTTCATCGTCCTCGATGGCCGCCGCCTGATCGGGATCAACCGGAGCGCCTGCGCCGTGCTGCGGGCGACGATCCGGGATGCCATCGGCCTGGGTGCGGGCGTGGTGTTTTCCCCGGCGCAGAACGGCTCCACTTCGGTCCTGGCCCACTTCATCGAGACCCATCCAGAGGGAGGCCTGGGGGCGCTCTTCGCGGTGGCGGAGAGCCACGACGCGGCGCTGGAGTGGTGCGAGAACCATCTCCTCGCCGCCCTGCGGAAGGCCGAGGCGGCCCGGGCCTCGAATATCCCGGCGCCGCGCCGCTACTATTCCCTCTTCCTGGGCATGACGGAGGAGGAGCTGGAGGCCATCGAGGCGCTGCTGGAGCGGCGGACCGCCCCGGCGGGGACCGCGTTGCTGCGTGCAGGGAAGGAGGCGGAGGAGATCTTCTTCCTGGCCCAGGGAAGCCTCAGCGTCCTCCTGCCGCACGACCCGCATCCGCCGCGACGGATCGCCTCGATCAGCCCCGGCTCGGCCTTCGGGGAGATGGCGATGGCGGGGAGGGCGGCGAGATCGGCCTCGGTCGTCGCC
>CAISZB010000118.1 GCA_903889845.1 uncultured Verrucomicrobium sp.
CGACGTGAAGCCCCTGCGCCACGCCATCGAGATCCGCATCAACGCCGAGGACCCCTACGACGACTTCCGCCCCTCGCCGGGCAAGATCGAGTTCATGTACCCCCCCGGCGGCATCGGCGTC
This sequence comes from uncultured Verrucomicrobium sp., assembly GCA_903889845.1. GTDB lineage: Bacteria > Verrucomicrobiota > Verrucomicrobiia > Methylacidiphilales > GAS474 > GAS474. The sequence continues at coordinate 122 of CAISZB010000118.1, forward strand.
CGGATCGATACCCACGCCTACAACGGCTACGTGATCCCGCCCTACTACGACTCGATGATCGGGAAGCTGATTGTCACCGGCCCCGACCGGAAGATCGCCATCGAGCGGACCCTGCGGGCCCTCGACGAATTCACGATCCGCGGGGTGAAGACGACGATCCCGCTCGCCGCCCAGATCCTCCGCCACCGGGACTTCCAGAAGGGCGAGTACTCGACCCACTTCATCCCGACCCACTTCGGGAACGGGGCTGGCGGCAACGCGAAGAAGGAGTAGACTCTCAGGCAGCCATGTCTGACCTCCTCCTCCAACGCCGCATCCTTCTCCAGAAAGCGCGCCTCTACGGCATCCTCGACCTCGGCTACGTCGCGGAAAAGCGCCTTGTCCCCGTCGGCCAGGCGATGATCGCGGGCGGCGTCGATATCATCCAGCTTCGGGCCAAGGGCCGGAGCGGGGCCGAAGTCCTCGCCTTGGCCCGCCTCCTCCAGCCGATCTTTCGGGGGACCGAGACCCTCTTCATCGTCAACGACCATCCCGATGCGGCCCGCGAGGCCGATGCCGACGGCGTCCACATCGGCCAGGAGGACGGCCTCGTTCCCGACATTCGGAAGCTCCTCGCCCCCGGCCAACTCGTCGGCAAGTCGAGCCACAGCGTCGAACAGGCCGTCGCGGCGGCAGGGGAGGGGGCCGACTACATTGGCGTCGGTCCGATCTATGCGACCCCGACGAAGCCCGACTACGTTCCCGTCGGCCTCGGCCTCATCGGGAAGGTCGCCGCGCAGGTGACGATCCCCCGGTTCTGCATCGGCGGGATCAAGCGGGAAAATCTCGAAGAGGTGCTGGCGGCGGGCGCCGATCGCGTCGTCGTCGTCTCCGGCATCCTTCAGGCCCCCGATGTCACTGCGTATTGCCGCGAGCTGAAGTCGCGGGTGGGAGTGAAGGGATTATTGGCTTAGAGTCTTAGGAAATGGATTTCCGTCGCGGTCATGGCGAAGAGGAGGAACCAGCCGATGAGTCCTGTCGCAGCGGTGCGAAGACCCCGGGTGGTGAACTGGGCAAAATCGACCTGAAGCCCCATGCCACCCATCGCCATCGCCATCAGAAAGGTCGCCACCGTAAGGATTTGCCCGTTCCATACCTCCCATAGCGGGCCGTGAGCGGGAAAGACGTGAGGAAGAAGGCTGTTCATTCCTCCCACCAGCAGGAAGCCGATCACGAACCAGAGCCGCTCGGCGTACCCCAAGAGGCTTCGACATCCTCCCGAAGCCCCCTGTTTTCCATGTTTCCGCTCAAGCACTTCGCCAAGAATGACGATGACCGGGGCCAGCAGGACAACACGGAGGAGCTTCGTCACCGTGCCTGGCTCCAGGGCATTCGGGACGACGGCGCTGGCAGCGATCACCTGAGCCACTTCATGGAGTGTTGCCCCGGCCAGGATGCCGTAGGTGCGGGGTGCCAGGTGAATATGATGCTGCGCCACGGTGAGTCCGAGCACCCCCGCCGTCCCGATCGGGCTCCCGATGGGAATGACGAGGGCGATGTCGCTGCTCTTTGCCCGCAGGGTGGGGGCGACGGCGGCGACCGCCGAGGCACCGCAGATCGAGCTGTCGATGGCCATCAGAAGGGGGAGCGTCCCCTGGAGGCCGAAGCGCTTCCCGAGGTAGGTGATGAG
>CAISZB010000119.1 GCA_903889845.1 uncultured Verrucomicrobium sp.
CAGCGGATGCTGTTCGTGGAGCCGACGATCCCGTCGGGATCGCGGGCGCTGACGTAGGATTGGGCCACGTCGATCCCGACGTTGCAGACCGCCGCGATCGCGTCGGGGGAGGCCTCGTTCATGTCGAGGTTCCCGTTGCTCCAGAGGGTGAAGTAGTCGCGCCAATTCGGATTGAGGTCCATGACGGCGGCGAAGCCGATCACCTGCGGCAGCTCCTCCAGGCTCTGGAACGGACGCCCGGGGGGAAGCTCCGGATGGCCGAGGGCGGCGTAATCGGCCTGCTTCGCCCCGTTGAGCCGCTTCCCGTCGCCCGACTCGATCCAATCCTGGAGGGAATCGTTGAGGGCCTGCGCGGCATCGGCGGAGAGGCCCCAGTTGACCCACAGGCGGAGGAGGACGTCGGTCCGTCCCTGGACGAGGAGGCGGTTGAGGTTGAGGCGCGCCCCCTCGCTCTGGACCGTCACCTTGTAGTGGCCCCCGTCGAGGTCCTGGTCCAGGACGGCGTCGTTGCGCGGCATCAGCGGGTGGAGGCCGTAGGCGAGGCCGGAGAAGGCGAGGTCCCGGGCGCGGGCGTCCTTCGCCCGGGAAAGGTCTTCGGAGAGCTGAAGGGAGACGTAGGCCAGGAGGCCCATGACGGTGACCATCATGATGCCGATGCACCACAGCACCGTCAGCAGCGCGAAACTGCGGCACCCCCGGCGGGCGGAGGCATGGAAAGGGAGCCCGTTCATCGCGATCCGCTCCGGTTCCGGCTGCCACTGCTGCCGCTTCCGCTACTCGATCCTGATCCCGACCCCGATCTCGAACCCCCACTGGAACTCCCCGAAGCGCTCGCCACGCCGCCGCCCGAGGAGGAGAACTGGGGCTGGGCGGCGAGCGACGGGAGGCCGAAGGTCGCCGTCCACGCCTGATTCTCGCCGTTGCGGAGGAGGGTCACCTGGAGGAGGGAGGGCTTCGTCGTCTCGGCCCACGTGTCGTACCAGGTGTCGGCGGAAGCGTCGTAGAAGCTCCACGAGATCTGCTTCAGGTCGGTCAGGAGCGGCAACCAGAGGGGATTCGGCAGCGGCAGGCCCGAGCTCGGGTCGAGGGTCCGGTATTCGATGCCCAGGGTGAGGGAGCCGTCGTCCTCCGGGTGGGCCGTCACCGCGATTTCCCCGTAGAAGAAGGCCTTGTCGCCGAAGGCGAAGGCCGTCGGCGCGCCCTGGATATCGACCTCATAGGGGACCGACGTCCCGGTCGCGGTGACGGGGGAGAGGACCGTCGCCGCCGCGGGGAGCGAGGAGAAGCTGCGGCGACAGACGGCGAAGAAGCCGTAGAACCCGTTCGCCTCCTTCTGCGCGTCCCGCAGCGTCGCCGCCGCCTTGACCGTCGTGCGGACAGTCGCGAAGAGCCCCCCGGCGATGACCACGAAGACCGCGAGGGCGACGACGACCTCCAGGAGGGTGAAGCCGTCGCGGGGATGGGGCGGGGCGGGCTTCATTGCTTGGGATGGAAGACGCGGATCGTCGCTTCCTGGACCTGGTCCTTCCCGTTCTCGGTCCACCGGGCGCGGGCCGTGAGGAGGTAGAGGCCGTCGAGCAGGGTCTTGTCCGAGGTGACGGTGGGGCAGGGCTGCCACTCCCGCTCGTAGGCGATCCCGTCGTCGGTCGTCTTCGTCGCCTGGAGGCCGATCACGACCGCCGTCGAGAGCGATTGGGAGAGGGCCGACGAGAGTTCCCCCTCCAGGGCAAGGCGGACGGAGGTCTGCCGGTTGCCCAGGGAGAGTGTCCCGGCGGCGACGGAGATCGCCTTCGCCAGCGCGAGGCCGACCAGGCAGAAGATCGCCACGGCCAGCATCACCTCCAGGAGGATGACGCCGCGCGTCCCATTCCTCGGGTGGCTAGCGGAACGCATAGGTCTCCTCCGCCACGTCGGCGGTCAAGGGGTCGAAGCGGAGGGCGATGTGGGATTCGCCCCGGGTGAAGCGGACGGTGAGCGGCGTGCAGAGGCCGTCGGGGTGGAAGACCCAGCGGACCTCGGCGGGGGAGGAAAAGGAGGTCTCCCCCCACGCCTGGGTCTCCACGGAGACCTCGGAGGGGATCGGGCGGGAAAGGTCGGCGGCGTTCGGGGAGCCGTCGTCCTCCGGCACCTCGCCGGGCTGGAGGGCCAGGAAAAGGGAATCGGGACGGATCACGACGGCCCAGTTCTTCTGGGTGTCGATCGCGCGGAGGCGGGCCGTGCGGGCCAGGAGTTCCACGTCCCGCGCGGGCTCGCGCAGCCGTTCCTCGGTCAGCCAGCCCGTGATCCGCGGGACGGCGATGCCGAGCAGGAAGACCACCATCGCCAGGGCGAGGCAGATCTCCAGCAGGGTGAATCCCCGCGCCCGGCGCAGGGAACGACGGCTATTTCCAGTTCCCGATGTTCCCATCGCCCTCCTTTCCCGTACGCCCGAGGGAATAGACGTCGAAGCCGTCGGGATTGTGGACGCCGGGGTTGCGGTACTGGTAGGGGCGGTTCCACGGATCGACGGGGATTTCGTCGAGGAGCTTCGTCCAGCGGGCGGGGACGGGATCGGAAGTCGGCTGGTGGACGAGGGCGTCGAGGCCCTGCTCCGTCGTCGGCATACTGAGGGCCTGGATCTCGTACGTCTTGAGCTGGGTGACGATCGTCTGGATGTCGGCCTGGACGCGGGTGTCCTTCGCCACGTCGAGGTTGCCGGAGAGCTTGTTGATCGCCAGTCCGACGAGGACCGCGATGATCGCCAGAACGAGCATGATTTCGACCAGGGTGTAGCCGCGACGGGCCGAGGCGGCGGCGAGGAGGAGGGGCGTTTTTTTCATAAGAGAGGATTAAGGGTTGTTGGAAGAAGCAGGCTGGACCGGTTCATAAACGCATTCGAGGACCAAATCCCTGAGCGCAAAAGGCGTCGCCGCCTTGCCGACGGGGACCAGCTCGATCGTGTTCTCCCCGCTGTGGAGGAGCCGCGCCGGGAGGTAGAGCGCCCCGGCCCGCCACGAGGCCAGGAGGGGGCTGCCCCCGTCGGGATTCGGGAGGTAGGAGCCGTCGCCCAGGGGCGGCGGCGGCGCGGAGAAGGTCCCGGCCCGTTCCCCGTTCACGCGGCACTCCAGTTCCCCCTCGGGCGGGAGGCCCAGGAGCTTCCCGGCCAGCCGCGCCCCGGTCGGAAGGCGGTCGATCGCCGCGACGAAGGCGGCGGAACCGTCATCGAACCGGGCGGGGAGGTCGAGGAGGGGCGTCCGGGTAAAGTGGGTTTCGACCTTCACGGCGGGGGCCATCTGCGGGCTGCCGTCGACCTCGGCCAGGGAAAGGAGCGTCCCCCCCCGCACCGCGCCGGGGAGCATGGCGGCACTCTCGTCGTCCTGCTTCGCCTTCGCGACCGGCAGGGATTGCGCTGCGGCCCATTCCCAGACCAACCGCCGGATCGGCGAGAGGGAGGCGTTCGATTGCAGGACGATGCGCGTCGGCGAGGAGGATGCAGGGACCGGAATCAGCAGGGTCCGGGAGGAGAGGAGCCCCGTCCCCTCATCAAGGTTCCCGGCGATCGTCGATCCCTCCCCCCCGCTCTGCGTGTAGATCCGCAGGAACTGCCCCGAACCGCTTCCCCCGCCCTGGAAGATCACCGTGAGGAGGAGGTTCCCCCCCGCCGCGGCGGCCTCCGCCGGGGGAACGACGTCGAAACTCGTCCGGTTCAGCGTCGATTGGGAATCGACCGGCGCGCCGACCGGCTGAAGCCAGGCCGGAAAATCGGCCGTCTTGCCCGGATCGAAGGTGAAGGAGGGGAGAGCGTCCGCCCTGGCCCCCTGGCAATCGGCGCAGAAAACGATCATCCCGGCCAAAAGTACATCCCGTACTCCTTTCATGAGGCAACGCTGTTTTCTTTCCTGTAACATACCGAACACCCGCTAGACTCTCTGAAGTAGCTTGAGTTACAAAGAAATTATCGCAATCGCATTTCAATTTGAATTCCAAAGCGTACCCGGGCTATTCCTAGTCTAGCCGGTTCCCTTCCCCGGCCCGCACCCGCCATGTCCGTCCCCCTCGTCACCGCCCCTCCTCCGCCCCATCCCAAGCGGCGGCTGACCGGCAGCCTCGTCGAGATCATCGAACTCGCCGTCGGCAGCGGAAGCGGCAGCCAGAGCCGAGAAGCCATCACCGAGGCCTGCCTCGACGCGGCGACCCGCCAGCACTCCCTCATCGACGCCCTCCTCGACGCAAAGCTCGTCGACGAATCGCTCTTCCTCCAGAAGGTCGCCACCCACCTCTACATCCCGTGGTGGGGCCAGCCCCTTCCCCCCATCCCGGCCCCCCTCCGGGAGAAAGTCCCGATCCGCCTCGCCGTCCAGCACCGCCTCTTCCCCATCCAGGAGGAGGAAGGCCCCCTCCGCCTCCTGACGCACGACCCCTTCAACCGCGTCGCCCGGCAAAGCCTCGCCCAGGCCCTCGGGGAGCCCGTGCTCTGGACCCTCGCCCCCCGGAGCCGGATCGAGGAAGGCCTCCGCCAGAGCTACGGCGTCGGGGCCGATATCTTCGACATGATCCTGGAAGGCCGCGACATCGACGAGGCCCTCTCCAACCTCAAGCAGGAGACGACCGTCCTCGACTCCGAGGATTCCGAGGCCTCCGTCGTCCGCTTCGTCAACCAGATCATCCGCGAGGCCCTCCGCGAGCGGGCGACCGACATCCATATCGAGCCCCTGGAAGACGACCTCCGCATCCGCTACCGCGTCGACGGCGTCCTCCACGCCACCCCCGTCCCGGCCCAGATCCGCCTCCTCCAGGACTCCGTCATCTCCCGGCTGAAGATCATGGCCCACCTCGACATCGCCGAGCGGCGCCTCCCCCAGGACGGCCGGATTAACCTGGAACTGGAGGGCCGCCCCATCGACGTCCGCGTCGCCACGATCCCTTCCGTCCTCGGGGAATCGGTCAGCCTCCGCCTCCTGGGCCAGGAAAAATTCGACTTCGCCCGGCTCCAGCTCGAACCGGAGTGCCTGGAAACCGTCCAGCGCCTGCTGAAGCAGCCGAACGGCATCGTCCTCGTCACCGGCCCGACCGGAAGCGGCAAATCGACGACCCTCTACACCTTCCTCTCCTCGATCAACACCCAGGCCCGCCGGATCGTCACCATCGAGGACCCGGTCGAGTACAAGCTCCCCGGCGTCATCCAGATCGCCGTGAAGCCGGAGATCGGCCTCACCTTCGCCACCGGCCTGCGGAGCATCCTGCGCGGCGACCCCAACGTCATCATGGTCGGCGAAATGCGCGACCTGGAGACGGCGGAGATCGCGATCCGCTCCTCCCTCACCGGCCACCTCGTCTTCAGCACCCTCCACACGAACGACTCCATCGGCGGCATCGTCCGCCTCATCGACATGGGGATCGATCCCTACCTCGTCGCCTCCTCCGTCCGGGCCTTCCTGGCGCAGCGCCTCGTCCGCGTCCTCTGCCCCCGGTGCAAGCAACCCGCCACGGAATCGGCCGCGAAGCTGGCCGAGATCGGCTTCCCCCAGGGGCACGCGGCCCACCTCTTCAAGGCCGTCGGCTGCGACGCCTGCCGCCAGACCGGCTACCAGGGCCGGATGGCCCTCCTCGAAATCTGCGAGATGTCCCAGGGCATGCAGGACCTCGTCACCCAGCGCAAATCGGCCAACGTCCTCCGGGCGAAGGCCGCCGAGGAAGGGATGCTCAGCCTCCGCCAATACGGCTGGAAGCAGGTCGCCTCCGGGAAGACGACGATCGAGGAAGTCCTCCGCGTCACCTCCGCCGACCTCGAACTGGTCGACGAATAACGGATCGTCGAATAGGCCACTCCCCCATGCCCCTCTTCTCCTATCAGGCCGTCGACGCCGGCGGCACGCGGACCTCCGGCGAGATCGAGGCGAAGTCGCGCGGCGACGCCCTCCGCAAGCTCGAATCGAACCGCCTCCAGCCCCTCTCCGTCCGGCTGAAGGGGGAAGGCGCAAGCGACGACGGCGAGCCTTCCTCTTCCGCCGCCCCCGGCGACGGTTCCGCCACCCTCAGCCTCCCCCAGATCGTCCACTTCACCGACGAGATCAGCGACCTCCTCGACGCCGGACTCCAGCTCGAACCCGCCCTCCGCCTCATGGAACAGCGGCGGGAACTCTCGAAGCTCAAGGGGATCGTCTCCCGCCTCCGCGAGGACATCCGCGACGGCGCCAGCTTCTCCTCCTCCCTGCGGCGAGCTTCCTCCAGCTTCGACGAGCTCTACTGCCGGCTAGCCGAAGCCGGGGAATTGAGCGGCGCCCTCCCCCGCATCCTGCGGCGGCAGGCCCTCTTCCTCGCCTCGATGCACGAACTGCGGAACCGCGTCATCCAGGCCCTGATCTACCCCGCCTTCATCACCGTCGCCGGGGTCGTCCTGATGTCGGTCTTCATGGTCGTCCTCGTCCCGCAGCTCACCTCCCTCTTCACGAAGACCGGCCAGGAACTCCCCCTCATCACTCGGCTCCTCATCGCGACCAGCGGCTTCGTCGGCGCGTGGTGGTGGGCCGTCCTGGTCGGGATCGGCGCGGGCCTCCTCGGATTCTGGAGCTACGTCTCCACCCCGGCGGGGAAACTCTGGTGGCACCGGGAGCAGGTCCATGTCCCCCTCGTCGGCCCCGTCATCTCCTCCCGCTACTACGTCCAGCTTTCCCAGACCCTGGCCACCATGGTCGGCAGCGGCATCCCCCTCCTCAACGCCCTGCGCCTCATGGAATCGGCGACCGCGAACCTCTACATGAAGGGCCTCCTCACGAAGGTCGTCGCCATCGTCAGCGAGGGGGGCAGCCTCTCCCGCGCCCTCCAGCGCGTCGGGGAATTCCCGCCGACCCTCATCGACATGGTCTCCGTTGGCGAGCAGACCGGCGACCTAGCCACCTCCCTGGAAAAGATCGGGACCCGCTACGACAAGGAACTGAACATCAAAATTCAGCGCCTGACCGCCGTCATCCAGCCGACCATCGTCATCTTCATGGCCGTCATGGTCGGGGTCGTGGCTTATTCGATGATCACGGGGATTTTCCAGGCGGTGTCGGGGTTGAAGCATTGAAGGGGGGCGAGGCTATCACTGGCTCCATGCCTTCCACTTCGTGAGACCATCCTCCCCGCGCTACGCCGTCACCGTCAACGGCGCAAAGGTCCCGTTCAGAATCGTGGCGCTCATCGTGCTCGGCGTCCCCAGCCAGTTCTCCAGCAGCCCCGCGTAGACGGAGCGGAAGTCGACCGTGTGGACCAGGTCCCCGTGGTCGAGCTTCGCCGGGTCGAGGGAGGGATACTCCCCGGCCAGGCCGCCCTTCACCCGTCCGCCGACGATGAACTGCGGGCAGGCCACGCCGTGGTCGGTCCCCTGGCTCGCGTTCTCCGTCACCCGGCGGCCGAACTCGCTGAACGTCATGATCGTCACCCGCTCGAAGTTCCCCTGCGCCTTCAGGTCGGCGCAGAACGCGGCGAGGGAATCGCCCAGTTCCTGGAGAAGCCGCGCCTGCGTGTTCAGCTGGTTCGTGTGCGTGTCATAGCCCCCCTGCGAGGCGAAGTAGACCCGCGTCGAGAGCCCTCCGCCGATCAGCCGCGCGACGAGCTTCAGGTCGTTCGCGAGGCCGGAGTTCGGGTAAGTCGCCACGTTCTTCCCCGCCTTCGCGATCGCCTGGATCTTGTCGGAACTCGCCTGGGCGTCGAGCGCCGTCCGCTCGATGAAGTTCAGGGGAGAAAGGGAGGAATTCCCCGGAGAGCCCCCGCCGATGCTCCCGATGCTGCCGCCGGAGGAGGCGTCATGCCCCACCGCCGCCGCCGTCGCGTCGGAGGCCTGCGTGCTCTGGTTCAGTTCCCGATAGAGGCCGTCGGCCTCGGCCTCGCCCCCCTCCATCCCGCCCCCCGCCATGAAGCGGTAGGCGTTCGGATTCTTCAGCGTCACCCCCCGGGGCTTCGGCGCCCAGAAGGCCTGGGGCGTCTCCCCGGCAATCGCCACCCCCACCGTCGGATCGGAGCCGGGACAGGCGTTGTCGAAGTAGCGGCCCACCCAGCCGTACTTCTCGCTGCTTTCGGCATCGCTCGCCGTCTCCAATATCTCCGTCGCGCGGAAGTGGGACCGGTTCGGATTCGGGTAGCCGACGCCCTGAACGATCGAAAGATGCCCCTCATCGTAGAGCGCCTTAAACCCGCCGAGCGAGGGGTGGAGCGCGATCGAGTCGTCGATCTTGAGCACCTTGTCGACCGGCAGGCCAAGCGTCGGGCGGGCCTTCCGATAAAAGTCGTTCGCGTACGGGACCACCGTGTTCAGTCCGTCGTTCCCGCCCGCCAACTGCAGGATGACGAGGATCGAGGCATCCTTCCCCGTCGCCACCTGAACGGCGCTGTCGGCGGCGTTCAGATGCAGGGTCGAGAACGTCTCCGCCAAAAACGTCGGCACCGTCCACGTCAGCGCCCCGCCCAGGAGCGTGCTGCGCAGGAAGTCGCGCCGCGTGTGAAGACAAATATCGCCGCAACCATTCCGATTTCCGTTCGAGTTCATCGCGTTCTCCCGTGGAGGTTAGGTCAGTTGAAAATCGGGTGCGCTCATCAGGAGGCGGATCGCCCCCCGGACCATCTCCGGCCCCTTCGCCTGATGGGCCTGGACGTAATGGCGGAGGGAATCGACCCGCCCCGGATCGAGGGGCCCCGCGATGAGGCGCCGGACGAGGGCATTGACCAGCTTCTCCCCCGTCGGGTCGCCCAATTCCTCCGGCGTGAAAAGCTTCCCCGGATCGATCCCGTCGGGCGACCCCGCATCGGGATAGGGCAGGAGGGCGGGACGGCTGTCGGCGGCCATCGCGTTCGCCTCCCCTTGGAAGCGCTTCGGCATCGCCCGTTCCGTCCCCTGGACGAAGAGGGCCGCGAAGTTATAGCGGTCCAGCAACGTGTTCGTCCCGATCCAGCTCGTCCCCGTGTCCCACCCCTTCACGCTCGGCGGGGCAAAGAGGACCTGCCCCAGCATCCGCATCATCGGCATCAGCGCCGGGCGGGGCAGCATCGGCCGCTCCAGCATCCGGCAATTGGAGACCAGCCACTGCACCGGCCCCTTCACCTGCTGCCGGACCACCTCCGGCGCATAGAATTCCTGGCTCGAAAGAAGGGTCTTCAGGACCGGCTTGAATTGATACTGATTCGGCCCCTGGGCGGCGAAGCGGGCCGCCAGCGCGTCCGTCAGCGCCGGGTTCGGCTCCTCCGTCGCGAAGAACCGCCAGAGCCGCGCCCAGACATACTGCCCGGAGCGGGGCGTCTCGGCCAAAATCTTGAGGATATCCTCCCCGCCGAAGAGCCCCGTGTGCCCCAGGTAATGCTTCACCCCCAGATCGTGCTGGAAGGGATGGTCCTGGAAGTCCCCCGTGAAGCGGTCGATCCCCCATCCGGCAAAGGCCCGAGCCGATTCCTTGATATCCTGCTCCGTGTAATGGCCCTCGCCGAGGGTGAAGAGCTCCATCACCTCGCAGGCGAAGTTCTCGTTCGGGGCCTGCTTCCGGCTCTGCGCCCCGTCGAGCCACACGAGCATCGCCGGTTCCTTCGCCATCGAGATCAGCAGGTCGCTCCACTTCCCCGTCGCATGGCGGCGGAAGGTCTCATTCTGCTTCCACATCAGGTAGGGATCGCGGACCTTCTGGATGCTCGTCGCGAAGAGGGCGTGCCAGAAAAGAGTCATCTTCTCCTGGAGCGGGCGCCGGGTCGTGCGCATCCGTTCCAGCCACCAGCCATGCAACTCCACCTCCCGCTGGCGGTAGATCTGCTCCAGGGTCTTCCGCATCTCCCGCTTCTGTTCCTCCGGCAGCGTCGGCATCGAGCGGCGCTGCTCGATCTCGTTCGGATCGGGCGTCGTCCAGGCGGGGAGACTGTAGACGTCGGCCTCCGGCTCGTAATCGACCAGCCAGGAGACCGCCCGGTCGAGGCCCAGGGAGGCCAGTTGGTCGATCTCGGCGGGGGAGCCGCCGAACCCCGCCCGATTGAGCAGGTGCGCCGCCATCTCCCGCGTAAACTGCCCCGGTGGCAAAGCTTCAAGCATACAACTAGATTGAACCCCCCACGCTAGCACAAGTTACGCAAAAAGAAACCATTGCCATTCTCGCAATTCGAGGATTCAGACCAATAACCACTTACTTCTCGCAATATTGAGAGTGAGCATTAGCGACTACCCAAAAGAGTATTCCCGGTCATTCTCAATTTCAAAAAAAAGCAATTACAATTAAAATCGAAATAGGGGTGATCGATCACAATCTGCCTTCCACAAGACCAACCACGAACGACGCATGAAGAACTGGACCATCAAGAAACGCATCATCTTCAGCAGCGCCTCCCTGATCTGCCTCCTGCTCCTGATCAGCACCCTCTGCACCCTCAGCCTCCGGCAGATCGCGACCCAGGCCAACGGCCTCCGCGACGACCAGATCCCCTCCATCGCGAACGCGAGCGACATGGCTACCCTGATGCTGCGCGGTTACGTCCGGACCATCATCGGAGTGAACGCCGTGACGCCGGAAAAACGCGACGCCTCCTTGGAGATCGCCCAGAAATACAGCACCCAAAACACCGAAACAATCGAGGCCTACGCAAAGAACATCAACGGGAACGCCGAGGACCAGCGGAACTTCGACGTCATGCAACAAAAACGGGAAGCTTATCAGGCGGCACGCGCCCAGGTCATCGCGCTCGCCAAGGCGGGAAAGGCGGCGGAAGTCGATGCCTTCGTCGAATCGACTCTGGAACCGGCCTACTCCGCCTACCGTCAGCAGATGACCGAGATCCTGAAGTGGAATGAGGACGACGCCACGCGGGCGGCACAGCAGATGGCCGATTCCGCCTCCCGGACCCTCCTGATCACCGAGCTCATCGCGGCCTTCAGCCTCGCGCTGGGCATCGCCCTCGCCTTCGTCATCATCCGCAGCACCAATAAGACCCTCGCCGAGATCGCCGGGGAACTGCAGGCCAGCTCCGAGGAAATCGCCTCGGCCTCCTCCCAGGTCGCCTCCGTGAGTCAGACCCTTGCCGAAGGGTCGAGCGAACAGGCCGCCTCCCTGGAAGAGACGAGCGCTTCCCTGGAAGAAATCGGCAGCATGACGAAGCGGAACTCCGAGACCGCCGCCAACGCCCAGGCCCTCTCCACCCAGACCCGCTCCGCCGCCGAAACCGGTGCCACCCGGACGAACGAGATGCAGACCGCCATGGAGGCGATCAAGTCGGCCAGTTCCGAGATGGCCCAGGCCATCGCCGGGATCAAGACCTCCAGCGACAACGTCAGCAAGATCATCAAGACCATCGACGAGATCGCCTTCCAGACGAACATCCTGGCCCTCAACGCCGCCGTCGAGGCCGCCCGTGCCGGGGAGGCCGGGGCCGGGTTCGCGGTGGTGGCGGAGGAAGTCCGGGCCCTCGCCCAGCGGAGCGCCGCCGCCGCCAAGGAGACGGCCCAGATGATCGAGGAATCGGTCTCGCAGAGCGCCCGGGGCGTCGAGGTGAACGGCAAGGTCCTCGGGCGGATCGGCGAGATCGACGAGAAGTCGAGGGCGGTGCAGCAAAGCCTCGGCGAGATCGTGGCGAAGGCCCGGGAGGTCGATACCCTCATCGCCACGATTTCGACCGCCTCGAAGGAACAGTCCGAAGGACTCGGCCAGATCACCACCGCCATGACCCAGATGGATCAGGTGACGCAGAAAAGCGCCTCCGGCTCGGAGGAATCGGCGGCGGCGGCCCAGGAACTCAACAATCAGTCGGAGGAA
>CAISZB010000120.1 GCA_903889845.1 uncultured Verrucomicrobium sp.
CTCCTGCCCGACGCCCGACGAGCTCCGTTCCATCCTCATCTCCCGGATGATCGACCGGACCAACGGCGGAAGCCTCCTCTCCATCGTCGGGCGGCTCCGCGACGTCATCACCTCGGTCCGCGACCAGGTCACCAACGACGCCTGGCGGATCGCGAACCAGCTGCCCGACGTCCTCCCCGCCCCGCTCGCCGTGGCCGCCGCCGCCACGGCGGCAGCCGAGGCCGAGGTGGCCCCGACTCCCGGAGGCGAGGCCGACCTTAACCTGAACGCGATCCTCCTCCACCTCTCCGGCCTCAACGGCGTCCTGGCGGAGAACCGGACCCATGACTTCGGCTGGCGCTTCATCGACATCGGGCGGCGGATCGAGCGCTCCCTCTACAGCTCCCGGATCATCACCGAGGCGTTCTTCTCCAAGGAACCGGGCGCGGAGCGGCCCGACGGCGGCGGGGCCGGGGCGCTCTTCGAGACCCTCCTCGACGTCTTCGACGCCGTCATCGTCTACCGGGGGAAGTACGCCGTGATCCACCGGGACGCCGTCCTGGAGCTTCTCCTTTGCGACGAGGGGAACCCCCGCTCCCTCGTCGGGCAGCTCTCCCGGATGCTCGACGACCTGCTCGCCTTGCCGCGCGACGGGGAGGACGCCTACCGGCTGCCGGAGGAGCGGCTGGTGCTCCGCCTCCTGAACGACGTCCGCCTCATCGAATTGAAAAAGGTCGGCCCCCGGGCGCTGGGCGTCATCGAGTCGGCGATGGGAGAATTGACCGGGCTCCTTTCCCGGCGCTTCTTCATCCACCTCCGCACCGCCTCGGTCGGGCGGGACGTCGCCTTGGATTTACCGGAAGCTGTCTAGGAAAGCCGTATGATCTTTGACGTCTACCACTGGACCGAGTACCGCTACGCGGAGTCGGTTTCCCTCTCCCGGCACCAGGTCCGGATGCGGCCCCGGGACGGGGAGGGGCAGCGGGTCCTCTCCTCCTGGTTCGAGTTTTTGCCGAAGCCCTCCTCGGTCCGGGAACGGATCGACGCCTTCGGGAATCACGTGGCGGAGATCCTCGTCGATGAATCCCACCGGAACTTCCAAATCAAGTGCCTGAGCCGGGTCGAGACCTTCCCTCGGTCCGTCCCCGCCGCTGCCGACACCCCGGCCTGGGAGCAGGCCGTGGAGGCCCTGCGGGAGGCCTCCCTGGCCGATCCCCGCGCCTTCGCCTACCCCTCCCTCAACGCCCCGTGGAACGACGAAATCCGGGAATGGGCCGAGGCCAGCTTCCCCCCCGGCCTCCCCGTCCTGGCCGGGGCCCTCGACCTCTCCCGCCGGATCTTTTCTGAATTCACCTTCGACTCCGAGGCGACGACGGTCAGCACTCCCATTGCGGAGGTCTTCGAGAAGCGGCGCGGGGTCTGCCAGGACTTCGCCCACTTCCAGATCGTCTGCCTCCGCTCGATGGGGTTGGCGGCGCGCTACGTCAGCGGCTATCTGCGGACGGAACCCCCGCCCGGGCAGACCCGCCTCTTCGGGGCGGACGCCTCCCATGCCTGGACTTCCCTCTACTGCCCCGGCCATGGGTGGATCGACCTCGACCCGACGAACAACCGCCTCGTCGATAGCGATTACATCGTCATCGGCTGGGGGCGCGATTATGCCGACGTCAGCCTGATCCGGGGGACCCTGATCGGCGGCGGAGCCCATTCCCTCTACCTCTCCGTCGATGTTTCCCCGGCCTCCGAAGCCCAGGCTGTGGCAAAATAAGCCGAAATCACCCGAAATAGTGGGTGATAATTTTATGCAAGTGCGTCAAAAAACATTGGCATTTCGCCAAAAGATTTTAACTAACTAAGCAGGAACGTCGCTTTTCCCTTTCTTTCATTATGTCCCAGTCCACCCCCGTCACCCCCTCCGTCTACTCCCGCACGAACCCTTTTCCCGCCCGGCTTTCGGAAAACCGGCCGATCAGCGGCCCCCCCTCGAAGAAGGACACCCGCCACTTCGTCATCGACATCTCGGGCAGCGGCCTCGTCTATCACGCGGGCGATTCCCTCGGCGTCCTCGCCCAGAATCCCCCCGCCCTCGTCGATGAGATCCTGAAGCTCCTCTCCTTCGACCCCGCCACCCCCGTCACCGGCCAAAAAACGGGAGGGACGGCGACGCTCCGCGAGACGCTCCTCACCGGCTACACGCTGAACCGCGTCGGGAAGAAGTTCGTGAAGGCGATCGTCGAGAAGCTCCCCGCCGGGGAGAAGAAAGACGCCCTCGCTGCCATCGTGGCGAACGACGAGGCCCTCGACGACTTCGTCTTCACCCGCGATTACGTCGATGTCCTCGTGGAATATCCCGGCGTCGCGCTGACGGTGGAGGAATTTCTCCCCCTCGTGAACAAGACCGCCCCGCGGCTCTACTCGATCGCCTCCTCCGCGCTGCCCTATCCGAATCACGTCCACCTCACCGTTGCCGTCGTCCGGTATGACACGCACGGGCGGGCGAAGAAGGGCCTGGCCTCGGGCTACCTGGCCGACCACGCCGCGCTGAACGAGCCCGTCGTCCCCGTCTTCGTCCAGCCGACGCGCCACTTCCATCTGCCCGAGCCGGGCGTCCCGATGATCATGGTCGGGCCCGGCACCGGCATCGCCCCCTTCCGCGCCTTCCTCCAGGAGCGGAAGTTCATCGGCGCGACGGGGAAGAACTGGCTCTTCTTCGGCGACCGGACCCGCAAGGGCGACTTCCTCTACGAGGAGGAATTCGAGTCCTATCGCCGCTCCGGCCTCCTCACCCGCCTCGACACCGCCTTCTCCCGCGACCAGGAGACGAAGGTCTACGTCCAGGACCGGATGATCGAGAACGGGGCCGAGCTTTGGAAATGGCTCCAGGAAGGGGCTTACTTCTACGTTTGCGGCGATGCGAAGCGGATGGCGAAGGACGTCCACCACGCCCTCATCGAGATCGCGGCGAAGCACGGCGGTCTCTCCCCGGAAAAGGCTGTCGAATACGTCGACGTCACCCTCTCGAAGACCGAAAAGCGCTACCTGAAGGACGTCTACTAGGGTGAGGGTGCCCCGAAAGGCCGCTTGACCCCCGCCCCCATTTCCGAATACTGAACCTAAAAAGACGGCCTATGAAGATCCTGAGCGTCGACGATTCGAAGATGGTCCACATGGTGGTGGCGAAGGCCCTGAAGAACTACGACGTGGTCCACCTCTCCGCGATGAACGGGGAAGAGGGCCTCGCCAAGGCGGCTTCGGAGAAGCCCGACCTGATCCTCCTGGACATCACCATGCCGGTGATGACCGGTTTGGAGGCCCTGACGAAGCTCAAGGCCGATCCCGCCACCTCCGCGATCCCCGTCGTGATGCTCACGGCGGAAAGCGCGACCGACAGCCAGACCTTCGCCTTCGAGCAGGGCGTGGAGAAGTACCTCACGAAGCCCTTCACCGAGGACATCCTCATCGCCTGCCTCTCCAGCATCATCCCCCTCACTCCCAAGGCGGCTTAGACGGGGACTCGGAAACGCGATGAGTTCCCACATCGACGCGAGCGCGCTGGCCTCCCTGGCCTCGCTGCTCCTGTTTTTCGCCCTCTCCCTCGGCGGAGGGGCGCTCGCCTTCTTCATCGCCTACCTCTTCTGGATCCGCCGCTTCGCCCGCCGGGTGGCCGGGTTGCAGGACACCGTCGTCGCCCTGGCGGCGGCACTCGTCTCGCCTTCCGATAAGGACGATAAAAAAGGACGGATCCCCGTCGGCGCTTCGTCTTCCCCCCGGAAGTCCGACAAGTCCGATAAGTCGGAGAAAGCGCAGAAGACCGCGGAGCCGGTCCGGATGCACATGGAGGGACGCGACATCGAGATTTTTTCGAACGAGGATGGGGAGGAGATCCGGATCGCGGAGACCCCCGACCGGCCCCTCACGGCCCGTGAACGGGACCGGATCATCGCCTACCTTCGCTGCGAGGGGTTTCTCTCCTGACCCCGCGCCGCTCTTTCCCCCCTTTGTCTTATGCCCGATTCCTTCCTCTCCCTCGCCCTGGAAAAGGCCTCCGTGGCGGCCCGCGCCGCCGGGGCCCGCCAGAAGGGGGCCCTCGGTTCCGTGATGGCCGTCGACCTCGCCACCGACCACGACGTGAAGCTTCGCCTCGACTGCGAGTGCCAGGAGCTGATCACCCGGATGCTGCTCGAATCGTTCCCCACCCATTCCGTCTTCGGCGAGGAGGGCGGGAGTGCCTACGGCGTCACGGAATGGCAATGGATCGTCGATCCCATCGACGGCACGGTCAATTTCTTCCACAACTTCCCCCACTTCTGCTCCGCGATCGCCCTGCAACACAAGGGGGAGACGGTCGTCGCCGTCACCTACGACCCGAACCGGGACGAGCTCTTCACCGCCGTGAAAGGGGAGGGGGCCTTCGTCAACGGACGGCGGCTGGCCGTCAGTTCCCGGGCGACGCTTCGGGAGGCGATGGTCTCCACCGGCTTCTCGAAGTCGAAGGAAGTCGTCGACCAGAGCATCGAGCTGGTCACCTTCTACGGCCTCAACGCCCAGAAACTGCGGATGAACGGCAGCGCCGCCCTCGACCTCGCCTACGTCGCAGCGGGCCGCCTCGACATCTACCAGGAGCGGAGCATCCGCCTTTGGGACGTCGCGGGCGGTTCCCTCCTGGTCCGGGAGGCGGGAGGCCTGATCGAGTTGACGCCCTACGAGGGCGAGCCCCATGGGTATACCCTCATCGCCAGCAACGGGAAGGTCCCGGTGCGGCGGTGGGGCGCGCAGTAGCGCGGTGCCCGATCGCGCGCCATCGCCGCGATTGCGCTTGAGGCTGCTTTCGGATACCCTGCCCGGCATGGTCGGGCGCGGTTGTCGTTCCGTTTTGGGCTATGCCGTTTTCGCGGCAGCACTGGCCGTGCTCCCCTCCCGGGCGGCGGACCCTGTATCGACCCCGGTCGCCCCGGTTCAGATTACCCCCCAGGGCGATGCGAGCACTTCCATGCCGCCGCCCGCCGCCGCGCCCGTTTCGGCGGCGCCCAAGCCGACTTCCTCCTCGGGCTTCGCCTCCTCCCCGGCCTCGGGCAAGCAGAGCTCGATGATGGACAAGATGTTTCAGGGGAAGGGCGATCTCAGCCAGTTCAATACGCAACGTTCGGTCTTCGACGGGAAGAACGCGCCGTTCGACATGAAGCAGCTGAACCTCATCGACCAGCAGGCGAAGATCGGGGGGAGGGACGTCTACGCGCCGATGCTCGACTCCTTCGACAAGCGGATCGACACGCCGCAGGCGGGCGTCTTCCAGGGGATGTCCCCCATGTCCTCGGCGGCGACGACGGCGATGGGCTCCCAGGCCTCCGTCTTCGACTCGAAGCGCGCGCCCGGCTTCGACAAGTCCGTGTCGGTTCCCGCCTACAAGGGGCCCGAGGCCGACAAGCTGAACAACCCGAAGCCCTTCGCCCAGGGCATGGGCATCGACGACGGGATCATCCAGCGGATCCGCAACGGGGGCAGCTATGACGCGACGATTTCCCTGGAGGAAGTCCGCGACCTCATCAACAAGGATGTGAAGGGGGCCAGCCTCCAGATTCCGATTCCGGCCATCCCGCCTGCGACGACGGCGACGCCCGCCCCGACTACGGCGAAACCTTGAGCGGCGCCGTGGTGCCGATCTCGGGATAATTCGAGAGGTGGAAATCGACCGTGTAGGTCCCGGCGATCAGCGGGGCGTAGAGATGGTCGAGGGGGATCATCTCCGTGTAGCCGACCTGATCGGTCGGGTTCACCATGAGGATGCCGACTTCGTCGAGGAAGCGCTTGTCCAGGGACCAGCGGTAGACCGTCTGGCCCGCCGGGTTCTTCAGGAGGAGCTCGAAGCGCTGGGAAGTGGGGAAGGAGAGGGTGTAGGTCCGCTTCCCGATGTTTTTCACGACGAAGGAGACCTTCAGCAGGTGCGCCCCGGAGGCGTCGGCCGCATAGGAGGCGAGGGAGAGGCCCTTCGGATCGGTTTCGAGAGTCGTCTTGAAGTCCTGGAAGTCGATCGTGTTCGCCTTCTGGATGCGGGCCGGATCGCCGTCGAAGATGCTGAAGCGGCCGTGACCGGTGGTGGTGTTGGCCGTGTTGGCGGCGTTGTCGCGGCTCGGGTTGATGTCGATGGCGCGGAGCAGGGCGGGGGCGAGGGTGAAGAGGGCGAGGGCGAGGCCAAAAAAGGCGCGGGAGCGAACCATCCCGGTATTTTCTCCGGCGCGTCC
>CAISZB010000121.1 GCA_903889845.1 uncultured Verrucomicrobium sp.
ACGAGGGGAGTAGCGATATCACGGTCGAGAATAATCTGACCTACGACACGCGAGACGGCGGACTTTTACTGCATTTCGGGAAGAATAACCTCATTCGCAACAACATCTTCGCCTACGGGCGGAAGCAGCAACTGCGCGGTGCCAAGGAAGAGCCGCCCAGTCTGGCCCTCACGTTTTCCCACAACATCGTCTACTGGGACGGCAATACCGCCCTAGAGGACGGGAAGTGGAAGGCGAGCAATATCGCCTCCGACGGGAACCTGTACTGGAACGCCTCCGGCGCGGTCCCGAAGTTTCAGGGCAAGACGTTGGCCGAGTGGCAGGCGGCGGGGCAGGACAAGCAGTCCCTGGTGGCCGATCCCCATTTCGCCGATCCGGCCAACCGGGATTTCCGTCTCGGCACGGATTCCCCGGCGTTGGGGCTCGGCTTCGTTCCCTTCGACCCTTCCCAGGCCGGCGTCTACGGCAGCCCCGAATGGGTCGCGCGGGCCAACGAGGTGAGCTATCCGCCTGTCGAATATCCCCCGGTCACGTCCTCCCTGCGCAATTATCGGGAGACGTTACAGGGGCCGCTATCGACGAATTACGTTGTGATCGCCCAGAACAAGGACGATTCGATCGCGATCAGCGACGAGCGCGGTCCCGACGGAGGCAAGAGCCTGAAGGTGGTCAACGGCGGGGCCCATCACAACATCAGTCCCTGTTTTATTCTGAGGCCGTTTGTGCGGGAAGGGGTGGAGACGATTTCCTTCGATCTTTTTGTGGAGCCGGGGGCGGCCTTCGGGTTCGAGTGTCGCGATAACGCCGTGGCGTATCTCCTCGGGCCGGAGCTGAGCGTGAAGGATGGGAAGTTGACGGCAAGCGGAAAGATGTTGGGTGCCGTCCCCACGGGGAAATGGCTCCATTTCGAAGTCCGATCCTCGGTGGGAAGCCGGGTGAACGGGACGTGGGATCTGTCGGTCACGCCCGCAGGAGGCGAGGCGCTGCAGTTCACCGGGCTCAAAAACAAGAGCCCCGCCTGGAAGGCCCTCGACTGGGTTGTTTGCAGCAGCCCGGACGATGTCAAAGGGACCTATTACTTCGCCAATCTGGAGCTGAAGTGGCGTCCCTGAGTCGTGCCCAATAAAAAGAAAGCCCCGGAACATCCCTTTGCCATGAACGACTTCAATACCGTTTTCCCCGATCGCCCCTTGAAATTTTCACCTTCGGGTGGATGAGCCTGGGTATCAACCCCGATCTTTTTAAGGACGATGTCCGCGTCGCGTGTGCTGCGATGGAGAACGGCCTGTGGTTCCATGCCAGCCAGCACGGGCTTCGACCACACTGAGCATGACCTCCCGATCCAGGCACTCGTCCCGCAGCGATCCATTGAAGCTCTCCCCAGGCATGCCGAGATTAGCTCATCACGTTCAAATGTAATACCAAATCACTTTGAGTAAGTCGGGCTTAGAAGCGGTGAAAGAAGTCGTCATGGGCCGCGTTACGCCGATTTTGGCTGGGTGGCACGACGCCGATTCGAAGGCATCCTTTAATGGGCTGCCGAGAATCGGCAACGATCCCGTCGCGATAGCGATAAAGACCTGGTGGGAAAACAAACTGGGATGGGCGGGAGCCAGTGCCAACCGGCCAAAAGCGGCGTAACCCGCAGGGCGGGAGGGCTTTTTCTCTCCCCCGTTGTTGGTTGCCTCCCGGCCATGCAGATTAGTTTCC
>CAISZB010000122.1 GCA_903889845.1 uncultured Verrucomicrobium sp.
ATGCAGGAATAACTCACACCGAGGTCTCCTGCCCTACTCGCTTTGGAATGCTTGTTGGTGATATTTATCGCGATCTATTGAAAAATTTAGGGCCGAATGAACTTCGGTCATGGGCGGATGCCCGATCTTGGCTTGGGCAAGCGCTTGTGAAAAAGCGGGAAGAATCGGTTTTCTACCGTGATCCCGCCATCATTCTTCTGGCGTGGCTAGTGACAAATCACGAAATGGAAATTCCTCGTCGCTGGCCCACTGATGGGAAATATCTTCAAGACTTTTACGTATTGATGGGCATTTCAACGAATGGCCTCTTCTAGCGACTGGCATGTCTCTCACTGAATCAACGATCGAATTCACCGCCCTTTCTTGGCTGGAGGCCTTGGGCTACACCGTCGTTCAGGGGCCAGAGATCGCTCCGGGCGGGGAAGCGGCGGAGCGGAGCGGGTTTGGCGAGGTGATCTTGAAGGAACGACTGAGGAAGGCCATCGCAAGGATCAATCCCGAAATCCCGGAAGAGGCGCGGGAGGAGGCTCTACGGAAGGTCTTGCGGATGGCGACACCCTCCCTTGTGGGGACGAACAGGACTTTTCACCAGATGCTCCGGGATGGGGTGGAAATCGAGTATCGACGGAAGGACGGAACGATTGCAGGGGATCGGGTCTTCCTCGCCGATTTCGCTGTCCCGGAGGGGAACGACTGGCTCGCCGTGAATCAATTCCGGGTGGAGGAGGGCTCCCATCGGCGGCGGCCCGATATCGTCATTCTCCTCAACGGCCTGCCCCTCGCGGTGATTGAGCTGAAGAATCCCGCCGATGAGCAGGCAACGCTCCACGGGGCTTACCAACAGCTCCAGACATACAAGACCGAAATTCCCTCCCTCTTCCAAACGAACGCCCTCCTGATCGTCTCCGACGGAGTAAAGGCCCGGATCGGGTCGCTGACGGCGAACTGGGAATGGTTCAAGGTCTGGCGGACGATTGATGGCCATAGAGAGGCAGCCTCCGGGACGCTGGAGCTGGAGGTGCTCGTCCAAGGGGTCTTCGACAAGCGGCGCTTCCTCGACTTTCTCCGCCACTTTATCGTCTTCGAGGAAGACGCCGAGACTGGGCGGACGCACAAAATCCTGGCCGGGTATCATCAGTTCCATGCCGTCAATGCAGCGGTCGAGGAAACGGTGAGGGCCAGCGGCATGGCGACCCGCGCCAACACCCTCCGCGAGGAGGGGCCAGAGACGGGCCGTTCCTGGGCGGGCCAGGCCCACGGCGGGGAGGCAGGGGATCGCCGCGTCGGCGTCGTTTGGCACACGCAGGGATCGGGGAAGAGTTTCTCGATGCT
Source organism: uncultured Verrucomicrobium sp. (assembly GCA_903889845.1). Lineage (GTDB taxonomy): Bacteria > Verrucomicrobiota > Verrucomicrobiia > Methylacidiphilales > GAS474 > GAS474. The sequence goes on from CAISZB010000122.1 coordinate 1,333, forward strand.
CTTCTATGCGGGCCGGGTGATCGCCCATCCAGCAATGGGAAACCCGACCCTCGTTGTCCTCACCGACCGGAACGATCTCGACGACCAGCTTTTCAGTCAGTTTCAGCGGTGCCAGGAACTCCTGCGGCAGAAGCCGATCCAGGCCACCGACCGGGAACACCTCCGCAACCTCCTCCGGGTGGCGAGCGGCGGGGTGGTCTTCACGACGATCCAGAAGTTTCTCCCTGCGAAGGGCGAAAAAATGCCGGAACTGAGCCCCCGGCAGAACATCGTCGTGATCGCCGACGAGGCGCACCGGAGCCAGTACGACCTGATCGAAGGACTGGCCCGGAACATGCGCGACGCGCTTCCGAACGCCTCCTTCATCGGCTTCACCGGAACGCCGATCGAGAAGAGCGACGCGAATACGCGGGCGGTCTTCGGCGATTACATCAGTATCTACGACATCCAGCGGGCGGTGGCTGACGGGGCGACGGTTCCGATCTATTACGAGAGCAGGATCGTGAAGCTGGGCCTCAATGAGGCGAAGGTCGATTCCCTCGACGCCGCCTTCGAGGAGGCGACGGAGGAAGCCGATGAGGAGACGCAACGAAAGCTGAAGACGAAGTGGGCGGCGCTGGAGGCGTTGGTAGGCAATCCCGACCGGATCAAGGTGGTGGCAGAAGATTTGGTTCGCCACTTCGAGCGGCGCTCCGAAGGTCTCGATGGGAAAGCGATGATCGTCTGCATGAGCCGCCGGATTTGCGTCGCGGTCTACGAGGCGTTGATTGCCCTCCGTCCCGAGTGGGCGAGCGCCCCGGATGATTCCCTGACGATCGAGGAGAAGAAATCTTGTGTGGCCAAGGTCATCATGACCGGGGCGGCGGAAGACGGCCCCACATGGCAACCCCACATCCGGTCGAAGGAAGGCCGGAAGGCCATGGCCGCTCGATTCAAAGATCCCAAAGACCCTTTCCGCATCGTGATTGTCCGCGACATGTGGTTGACCGGGTTCGACGCGCCATGCCTCCACACGATGTACATCGACAAGCCGATGCGAGGCCACGGCCTGATGCAGGCGATCGCTCGCGTGAACCGAGTCTTCAGCGATAAACCAGGAGGGCTAGTAGTCGATTACCTAGGCCTAGCCGACCAGCTCAAGGCGGCACTCCTCACCTACACGGAAAACGGAGGCAAGGGTTCCCCCAGCTTGGAGATCGACCAGGCTATTGCGGTGCTGAAGCGGGAGTACTCGGTCTGCACGGCTCTTTTCCACGGATTCGATTGGTCGGCATGGAGAACGGGGGACGGCCTTCGGCAAACCCAGCTCTTGGCTGCTGCTATGGAGCATGTACTGGAAAAGGAGGGCGGGAAGCGGCGGCTGGCCGATGCGGTAGTGGCCCTTTCCCGCGCCTTCGCCCTTTGTGCAGCCAGCCCGGAAGCCGAGGCAATTCGAGACGACATCGGCTTTTTTCAAGCTGTAAAAGCATCCCTAGGAAAAGCCCACGGCGAAGGAGGAAAATCTGCGGAGGGCGATCTCGACGCCGCCGTCCGGCAGCTTGTTTCCGGGGCGATCGTCGCCGGGGAGGGGGTGATCGATGTCTTCACCGCTGCCGGGTTGAAGAAGCCCGATATTTCGATCCTCTCGGATCAGTTTCTCGAAGAAGTGCGTGGGTTAAAATTCCGCCACGTCGCCGCCGAGCTGCTGGAGAGGCTCCTCAAGGGTGAAGTCCGCGCCCTTTTCCGGGAGAATGTCATTCAGGCGGAACTCTTCTCGGAACGCCTTCAGAAGGCACTGAACGCCTACCATAACCGCGCCATTGCCACACAGGAGATCATCGAGGAACTGATCGCCATGGCGAAGCAGCTCCAGAGACTCCAAGAGCGAGGCAAGGAGCTCGGTCTCAACCGTGAAGAAGTCGCGTTCTACGACGCCCTAGCCCGGAACCACAGCGCCATAGAAGTCCTAGGGAACGATTGCCTGAAGGTCATCGCCGCTGAATTGGTGACAAAAGTCCGCCAGAACGCAACGATCGACTGGAACCAACGGGAAAGTGCCCAAGCCAAAATGCGCGTGATCGTAAAACGCATCCTACGCCACTACGGCTACCCTCCCGACCTTCAGGAGGAGGCCGTGAAGCAAATCCTTCGCCAAGCCGAGACGCTCTGCGCTGAAGTGGCATGACGCTCTTTCAAGCACCCCTTGTTTTGGAAAAACCAACAATTTTGTAAGCGCGGGTGGGCGCCCTCGCTCGACAGAAAAAAAGGGGGTATGCCGGGGGTTGGGGCCTCCCCTCACGAGCATGAACGTTTTACTGGCAAACTGGCATCCTTGGAAGGGGACGAACACCCTTGACTTCAGAGGACTTGTGGTTAGTTTTGTTGTTAGTAGAGCCCATTTTAGGTTCAGAAACTGAACCTAAGTCCTTGAAAAGGAAGAAATTGGAGCGGGTGAAGGGGTTCGAACCCTCGACATCGACCTTGGCAAGGTCGCACTCTACCACTGAGTTACACCCGCGTTTGCCCGGAAGGGGTTGCCATTAGAGGGAAAGGGGCGGGGGCTGGCAAGCGAAAAATGGGGTGTACTCCCCTCTTCTGTTCAGGCAGGGTGACGGGGATGCGCGTCTTGGGAATCGATCCGGCTCTCCGCAACACGGGCTTCGGGGTCCTCGACACGGCGGCGGCGGCGCCCGGCTCCGGTCGCGTGGCGGGGGTTCTGGCCTACGGGGTGATCCGGACGGGGAAGGAGGCGCTGCAGTCGGAATGCCTCCGGCAGATCGCCTCCGGGGTGCGGGAGGTGATCGCGGTACATCGGCCCGACGCGGCGGCGGTGGAGGGGATCATCTTTGTCCAAAGCCACCGGACGGCGATCACGATGGGGGCGGCCCGGGCGGCGGCGCTCCTCGCGCTTGCGGAGGCGGGGGTGCCGGTCTATGAATACGCTCCGCGCCGGGTGAAGGCGGCGGCGACGGGACGCGGCGGGGCGCAGAAGGCGCAGGTGGGGTTCATGATGCGGGCGCTCCTGGGCCTCGCGGAGAATCCCCCCGCCGACGCGGCCGACGCGCTGGCGATCGCGCTGACGCACGCGCAGACGAAGCCGGGGCTGACGACCGGGACCCGTATTTGATCCGCTTGATCCGCAATAGATCCGCATTTAAAAACAAGAACGCTTTGAAACGATGATCGCCTATTTGAAGGGAACTCTGGTGGCCGCGCTGCCGATGCAGGCGGTGGTGGAGGTGAACGGCATCGGCTACGAAGTGCTGATCCCGCTTGGGACGTTCGAGAGGCTGCCCGCGCCGCCCGCGCCGGTCCGGCTCCTGACCCACCTCCAAGTGCGGGAGGACGCCCACGTGCTCTACGGCTTCGGGACGGAGGAGGAGCGGGACCTCTTCCGCCTCCTCATCACGCACGTCAGCGGGATCGGCCCGAAGTCGGCGCTGGCGATCCTCAGCGGCACCTCCCCGGCCCAGTTCCGGGCGGCCGTGGTGGCGAACGATCTGGCGGTGCTCAGCAAGATCAAGGGCGTCGGCAAGAAGACGGCGGAGCGGGTGGTGATCGAGTTGCGGGACAAGGTCGGCGTCTCCGCCGCGTGGGAGGCGGCCTCGGCGCGGCACAGCCAATCGCCGGAGGAGCAGCAGATCACCGACGCCGTGCTGGCCCTCGTCGCCCTCGGCTACAAGCAGGCGGAAGCGGCGAAGGCGCTGACGCTGGTCCGGACGAAGTTCCCCGGGGCCGACACGGAGACCTTGATCCGCGAGGTGCTGAAGGCATTCTAGTCGGGAACACCCCTCCCTCCGTCTCATGCCCGACTCCCCCCTCCTCACCTCCGCCGATCCCGGCTTCGAGCTGACGCTGCGCCCGCCCTCGCTGGGCGACTTCGCCGGGCAGGCCCGTATCCGGGAACGGATCGAGGTCCTGATCCAGGCGGCGAAGGGGCGCGAGGAGCCGCTGGAGCACCTCCTCTTCAGCGGCCCGCCCGGCCTGGGAAAGACGACCCTGGCGAACATCCTGGCGCGGGAGATGGGCGCGAATTTGAAGTGCACCTCCGGCCCGGTGATCGAGAAAGCGGGCGACCTCGCCGGCCTCCTCACCTCGCTGGAAAAAGGAGACATCCTCTTCATCGACGAGATCCATCGCCTGAACAAGACGATTGAGGAATACCTCTACCCCGCGATGGAGGACTTCCGCATCGACATCATCATCGACCAGGGACCGAATGCGCGAAGCGTCCGGCTGAACCTGCCGCGCTTCACGCTGGTCGGCGCCACGACGCGCGCCGGGATGCTCAGCGCGCCGCTGCGGAGCCGCTTCGGCCTCACGAACCGCCTCGACTACTACACGGCAGAGGAACTGGCCGGGATCGTCGCCCGCTCCGCCCGGCTCCTCAACATCGAGATGAACCCGGAAGGAGCCTTCGAGGTCGCCCGGCGCTCCCGCGGCACGCCCCGCATCGCGAACAACCTCCTGCGCTGGGTCCGCGACTTCGCGGCGGTGAAGAACAACGGCCTCGTCGACAAGGCGACCGCCGACGCCGCCCTCCGCATGCTCGACATCGACGACGACGGCCTCGACGAAATGGACAAGAAGCTGCTGGAGGCCCTCGTCCACAAGTTCAACGGCGGCCCTGTCGGCGTCTCCTCCCTCGCCGTCGCGATCGGGGAGGAATCGGGAACACTGGAGGAAGTCCACGAGCCCTACCTCATCATGGAAGGCTTCCTGAAGCGGACGCCCCAGGGCCGCGTGGCGACGCGGAAGACGTTCGAGAAAGTCGGCGTCACGCCGACAGGAAAGCAGCAGGAGCTGTTTTAAATCTTCTGAAAAGGGCGGCCCTTGGCAGCCTGGGGCTCGGGCTCAAACTCCCCTCGCTACCCCATGACACCGTCGTCGGTGTGGTCGCCGGTCTCGTCTTCCACGAAGGCGTAAACCGTTTTGAGCCGGGCAGCCGCGCCGTCCCGGCTCTTCCGATGCGCGATTTCCTTGCGGCGCACCAGGATGAAAATAAAGGCAAGGCTGATTACAATCCATCCCCCGGCAAAAACAATAGCTAAGACGACGGTTTCCATAGGAGTCCATTCCCTTCCCGCTAAGCTTAGTGAAAAGAGGCTACAAACCGCGAGCACTAAAACGCCGCATTCACAGGGTGCCGAAACAGCGTCCTTTCTTTCCGCCGACCCCCAGACAGGCTATCCTGCGCCGATGAAATCCCATCGCAAGGAACTCTGGTTTGATCTCCCCGCCCGACGGTCGTTCCTGAACATCACCCCGCAGGTCGAGGCCGCGCTCCGGGAAAGCGGCGTGAAGGAGGGCCTGTGCCTCGTCAACGCCATGCACATCTCGGCCTCCGTCTTCATCAACGACGACGAGCGGGGCCTGCACGGCGACTTCGAGACGTGGCTCGAAAAGCTGGCGCCGGAGAAGCCCCACTCCCAATACCACCACAACGACACCGGCGAGGACAACGCCGACGCCCACCTGAAGCGGACGATCATGGGCCGGGAAGTCGTCGTCGCCGTGACGGCGGGGAAGCTCGACTTCGGCCCGTGGGAGCAGATTTTTTACGGGGAGTTCGACGGAATGAGGCGGAAGCGGGTGCTGGTCAAAATCATTGGGGAATAATATCAAATCACTTTGAGTAAAACCCTTCTCATAGTGAAAACTTCGCGCCCCCGTTACCCCTTCAAAAACCGCAGCCGGTGCAGCCCGGAGAGGAACAGCACCGCCGTCCCGAACACCGTCCCCGCGATCGGGAACGGAATCCCCGCCAGGAACGAGCCGAGGAACGCCTTGCAGAACGTGGCGCGACGGGACTCCGTCGGCTGACCCCACCGCCGCTGGATCGCCCAGACCCCGGCGAAGACGACGGCAAAGGTCGCCAGGGCGACGAGGAGGGTGTCGAGGAAGCCGGTCGCCAGTTCCCCGCCGAAGGCGAGGAGGTCGGCCCCCAGGATCAGCGCGCCGCTGGCCGGATGATAGAACGTCTCCCAGGAAGAGGGGGCCGGGGCGGGGGGATTCTCCGGGGGCATTTCACCAGCCTACCATGGCGGACAAGTTTTCGGGTTTGCCCCCGTCCCTCCTTCGCGGTTGGATAGCCGGATGGGAATCCAGCCGAACCGGATCGACGCCGCCTTTGAACGCCTCCGCGCCGAGGGGAAGAAAGCCTTCGTCGCCTACCTGGGCGGGGGCGACCCGACCCTCGCGGCGACCCCCGACCTCATCGTCGCCCTGGCCCGGGCCGGGGCCGACGTCGTCGAGCTGGGCGTCCCCTTCTCCGATCCCCTGGCCGACGGGGTGGTGAACCAGCTCTCCGCCCAGCGCGCGCTGGAGGCGGGGGCGACGTTCCCCGGCCTCCTCCAGGCCATCGCCGAGGCCCGGAAGCGGACCGCCGTTCCCCTCGTCCTCTTCACCTATCTGAATCCTCTTCTGCGCCACGGCCTCGCCGAAACGTTGCGGAGGGCGCACGAGGCGGGCGTCGACGGCGTCCTCATCCTCGACCTGCCCGTCGGGGAGACGCTGGAGGGGGGCGAAGGGACGTTCCCCGAAGGGTTGCGCCACATTCAATTGATCGCCCCGACGACGCCGAAGGAGCGCCTCGCCGCCATCGCCGCCGCCTCCAGCGGGTTCATCTATTACGTCTCCCGGGCCGGGGTGACGGGGATGCAAAGCCAGGTCGCCGTCGGGATCGGGGAGCACGTCGCCGCGATCCGGGGGGCGACGCAGGGGAAGACGCCGATTTGCGTCGGCTTCGGCGTCTCGACGCCGGAGCAGGCCCGCGCCGTCGCCCAGACCGCCGACGGCGTCGTGATCGGAAGCGCGATCGTCAGCCGCGTCGGGGAGTGGGGGAAGGAAGCCGACCTGGCGAAGCGGCTGGAGGATTTCGTCCGGCCCTTTGCCGAGGCGATTCACCAGAAGTAGGGCGCGCGGCGCCTCTTCGCCCCCTTACCGCCGGGATGGACAGGCCCGTCCCGGTCGCTTATAAGAAGCGCCAAGGTTGCGACCATGGCCGATAAAAAACGCATTGTCATCCTGGGGGGCGGTTTCGGCGGCGTCTACACGGCGGTCCACCTGGAGCGGGGGATGACGGCGGCGGAGCGGGAGGCGGTCGAGATCGTCCTCGTCAGCCGCGACAATTACATCGTCTTCCACCCCCTCCTCCCGGAGGTCGTCTCCGGCTCCGTCGAGGTCAACCACGTCATCAGCCCGATCC